>DATMKC010000232.1:0-7970 GCA_035553555.1 Egibacteraceae bacterium
CTGTGTCGCCAGGCCACCACCGGTGGTCGGCAGCGGTGGTGGCCTGGCGACACAGGGCCTAGCCCTGCTGGGTGTGGCCGGTGGCGCCGCGGCGATGATCCGCCGCCGCCTCTCGTAGCCGACGCGACATCGACAGGGCCGGACCTACGGGTCCGGCCCTGTCGTTTTCCCGCCCAAAGGGCAAACGGGCGAACATGCGCGGTGTGTGGATCCCCGGTGAGCCAGGCCTCGGCCCGTGGCTGGACGACCTGCGGCGCATCGCGCCGATGCCCGCGCCCGCGGTGCGGCTGGAGTTCACCTTGCGGCCGGGCCGCTGGGTCGACCTCTACACGCTGGTGGAGCGCGCCGTGCGCACGACCGGAGCCGGGCGGGCGCTGCACGGGCTCATCGCCACGAAGCGCTGGGGCGCACCGGCCGGGATGCGGCTGCGGCCGGTGTCGGCGGTCACCGTCGCCCGCGCCCGGCCGCCCGGCGACACACTGCTGGACGTGTCGGCGGACGCGCGACCGCGCGGCAAGGCCGACAAGGCGGCCCTCCGCGACCTCATCGCGGAGGCTTGGGGCGCCCGCCCGGTCCTGCCAGGCGAGTCCTGGGCCGACGTGCGCACCAGCGCCGCGGGGTCGCTGCTCGGCGGGGTCGAGGCCATCCTGGACAGACTGGAACCGGTGCTCGGCCGCGACCCGCGCGGGCGCGCGTGGCAGGAGTTCTTCCCCTTTGACGACCGCATCGTCTGGCTCCGGCTGCTGCGCGACCCCGCCGGGCCGGCGCTTCGCCTGCGCGCGGGCGCCGAACGGGGCACGGGCGCCGAACGGGACGCGGCCTCGCCGGAGCGGCCCTCCTAGCTGGTGAGCGCCCGGCCCGGGACCGGCGACTCGGCGGGCGCGGCCGCGATGACGGGCGCGGCCGGCACCGCACCGCCCAGGGCGATGGGGGCCGCGATTGCCTCGTCCGGGATGCCGAATGCGTCCACGAGCGCGCGTGCGTGCGGGCGCAGATGCCCGCACAGTTGCGTGACGGCGGCGATCACGCCCTTGGCGCGGGCGTTGGAGATGCGGCCGTGCTCCAGGAACCAGCCGCGCTCCGCCTCGATGCCCGCCAGGGCGTGCAGCTCGCTCAGCGACGCCAGCACCGCGCGTAGCTCCGGGTCGCCGCAGCGCCCGACCGCCCCGTGGAAGCACTCCACCACCACGCGCTCGACGTGCGCCCGCGCCGCCAGCAGCACGTGGTCCTGGCACTCGTTGAAGACGCCGAAGGCGTCGCAGCCGCTGTCGATGCCCTTGCGCAGGCGGCGGGCGAGGCCGCCGAGCACGTGTTCCTCGCGCCAGCGGTACAGCTCCAAGTGCCAGGCGGGGTCGCGCAGGTCGCCGTCGTCGTCGCGGTTGACCACGTCGGCGATGGTCTGCACCAGGCCGCGCGCGCCGGTGCGCTCCAGCACCGTCTCCACCGCCTGGTCCGCCACGAAGCGCACCATGCCGAGCATGTCCAGGCTGCCGAACTCGTCGCGGTAGCCGGTCAGCAGCCCCTTGGCCACCAGTTGCAGCAGGACCGTGTTGTCGCCCTCGAAGGTCGTGAACACGTCCGTGTCGGCCTTGAGCTCGCCCAGGCGGTTCTCCGACAGGTAGCCGGCGCCGCCGCACGCCTCGCGGCACTCCTGGACCGTGCGCGTGGCGTGCGAGGTCGACAGCGCCTTCAGGCCTGCTGCCAGCGACTCCAGCTCCCGGCGCGGGCGCTCCCGGCGCTCCCCGTCGGCGTCCAGGGACGTGAACACCTCGTGGAAGCGGGCGACCAGGGCCTCCTGGGCGAAGTGCAGGGCGTACGTGCGCGCCAGCAGGGGCAGCAGGCGCCGCTGGTGGGCCGTGTAGTCCAGCAGCACGATCTCGCGGTCGCTGCCCGGCGGGCTGAACTGGCGGCGCTCGTCGCCGTAGCGCACCGCAATGGTCAGCGCGCTCTTCGCGGCGCTGACGCCCGCGCCGGCGATGCTCACGCGGCCCTGGACCAGCGTGCCCAGCATGGTGAAGAAGCGCTTGGTCTCGTCGGCGATCGGGCTGGTGTAGGTGCCGTCCGGCGCGACCTGGCCGTAGCGGTCCAGCAGGCTCTCCCGCGGCACGCGCACCTGGTCGAACCACAGCCGGCCGTTGTCGACGCCGTTGAGGCCCATCTTGTGGCCGGAGTCGCCGATGCGGACGCCGGGCGCCGGGCTCCCGTCCGCGCCGCGGATCGGCACCAGGAACGCGTGCACGCCGTGGCACTGCCCCAGCGTGCACAGCTGCGCGAACACCGCCGCCATGCGGCCGTGCCGCGCCGCGTTGCCGATGTACTCCTTGCGCGCGGACTCCTCCGGCGTGTGGATGACGAACTCCCCCGCGGCGGGGTCGTACGTCGCCGTGGTGCGGATGGCCTGGACGTCCGAGCCGTGGCCGAGCTCGGTCATCGCGAAGCAGCCCGGCAGCTCGGCGCTGATGACCTTCCGCAGGTAGGCCTCGTGGTGGCGCGTGGTGCCCAGGTGCAGCACGGCGCCGCCGAACAGCCCCCAGTGCACGCCGGCCTTCACCAGCAGCGACAGGTCGCCGTGCGCGAGCGTCTCGAACGCCGTGAGGAACGCCCCGACGTCGCTGCGCCCGCCGTACTCGGGCGGGAAGCCGACGCGCACCCACGGTCCGGAGGCCAGCGCCTGGAGCTGGGCGTACACGCGCTCGCGGTAGTCCTCCACGGCCAGGCCGTGCACCGGCTGGAACAGCGGCTGGCGCAGGAACTCGCGCGTCTGCTCGCGCGCCCAGCCCCAGCGCCCGTCCAGGTAGTGCCGCATCTTGGCGGCGCTGACAGGTGTGGCGTCCACGGTCGCTCCTTGCGGGCAGGACAAACGGCGACGTGCCCCAGCGTCCTACCCCGTCCAGGCAGTTTTCGCTCGCGCCTGCCGGACCTGTCCGGCTTTCGCACCGTTTCTGCATGAAGGACATCGCGGTGACGGCGGCGAAAGCAAAGGGGGGAAAGTCCAGGGGGATGCATGGGCCTTCGAGGCCCGCCGACGAGACGCCGAGGAGTCCGACCCGTGAACGTTCACCGACGCACCGTGGCCTGGCTGGCCGCCGTCGCCATGCTCGCCGCCGTGGCGGGCGTCGCGCCGCTGGGCGCCGCCGAGCACACCAAGACCGACACCGTGGTGACCAGCCACGACGGCACGCCCATCGCCGTGACGGTGTTCAAGCCGGCCACGGCCGGCGCGGACACGCCCGTGCCGATGATCATGCACTCGCACGGGTGGGGCGGCTCCCGGACGACGGCCATCTCGGCGTTCCAGGCCGAGCTCGACGAGGGCTTCGGCGTCCTGAGCTTCGACCAGCGCGGCTTCGGCCAGACGCCCGGCCCCGCCAACGTGCAGGACCCGGAGCTGGAGGGCCGCGACGTCATCGCCCTCATCGACTTCATCGCCGGCCTGGACTGGGTGGCCAAGGACGTCAAGCCGGGGGTGCCGGCCAACGCCGCGGAGACGGCCAAGGGCAACACCGGCCACGTCGGGGTCCGCGAGGACGCCGAGGTGGACCCCTCGGACCCGGTGCTGTTCGCCATGGGCCTGTCCTACGGCGGCGGCTACCAGTTCATCGGCGCCCTCACGGAGACGCGCGAGACCGGGCGCACCCGCTTCAACGCGCTGGCGCCGGAGATCACCTGGTTCGACCTGGCCGACTCCCTGGCGCCCGCGAAGGTGGCGCGCACCGCGTGGATCTCGCTGCTGTACGCGACGGGGCTGCAGGCGCACCGCCAGGACATCCACGCGGCGACCGCGTTCGGCATGGCGACCGGGCAGTGGCCGGACGGCACCTACCCCGGCATCGCCAACATCCACGACCGCTTCCGCGCCAACTCGCCGGTGGCGTTCGTGGAGGACGGCAAGCACCTGGACGTGCCCGTGCTGATCGGCCAGGGCTCCAGCGACAACCTGTTCAACCTCAACCAGGGTGTGCGCAACTTCGAGATCACCCTCACCGACGCCGCGCGCGCCAAGAGCCTGTTCGTGGGCTACAACGGCGGGCACGCGCTGCCCAACGTGCTGCCGCCCGGCTACCCGGCCGACGTGCAGGTCGGCGGCAACGCGGACCCGTGCTCGCAGCCTGCGGGCGGGTTCGGCAAGCTGCGCCGCGACTTCTTCCGCGCCGTGATCGCGGGCGAGAACCCGCGCGCGCTGCTCGGCGCCGGCCAGGCCTATCACGTCGCCACCGCCGACGGCGTCTGCGTGCACACCGACTCGGTGGCCGCGAACACCGAGCTGGTGGCCGCGGCCGCGCCGGGCCTGCCCAGCGCCGCGGTGACGACCACGGGCGCCGGCGCTCCCCAGCACCTGCACCTGGCGGCCGGGCCGCTGCGCGTGGCGGGCGTGCCGGTCCTGGAGGCCGATGTCACCACGGTGGGCGCGGACCAGCGCGTGTTCTTCGGCCTGTCGGTCGGCGAGACGCCGGCGACGGCGCGGGTGGTGCACAACAACCTGCTGCCGCTGCGCGAGCTGCTGCCGATCGTGCGGGAGGGGCGCGTCCTGGAGCTCGCCGGCATGGCCGTGGACGTGCCCGCCGGGCAGCACCTGTACTTGACGGTGTCGCCGCTGTCGGACATGTACTTCGGCCACGGCAGCACCCGCACGCCGGGCGCCGTGACCCTGGAGAACATCCGCGTGCGCGTGCCCGTCCAGCCCTAGAGCCGCCGTTGCGGAGTCGATTCTGGCCACTATCGGCCGGAATCGGCTCCGCACGCGGGCGGGGCGGGGGCGGTTCAGCGGTACGTGAGCAGGTCGCGGTGCGCGCCCTCGAGGTGGGCATGGTCGTTCACGCTCAGCAGCGTCAGGCCGCTGCGCCCGTGCACGAGCTTGGTCACCGAGGTGTTCACGATCACCCGGTTGAGGTTCGCCCACGCCGGCCCGTCCAGGCCCAGCAGCCTCGCGCACACGGCGGCGATCACGCCGCCGGAGGTCGCCACGACTGCGCAGTCGTCGCGGCCGAGGCCCGCCGCCAGGTCGGCCATGGCGGCGTGCACGCGCTCCAGGAACGCCGGGAACGGCTCGTGGTAGTCGTGGTCGTGCGCGCCCGCCGTCCAGCGCGCGGTGGCGCGCTCGAACGCCCGCTGGAACGCTCGCCGGGGGTCCTCGGCGGCCGCCATCTCCGCCGCGAACGCCTCCCGGTCCGCGTCGGTCGGCATGGCGCCCGACAGCAGCGCCTCGTGGTCGTACTCGTCCCAGCGCTCGTCGCGCTCTCGGCGCACGTCGGCGCCGAGCCCCTCCACGAGCAGCTCCGCGGTGCGCTGCTGGCGCGTCATGGCGCCGTGCAGCACGACGTCGACGCGCGGCAGGACGCGCAGCCGCTCACCCACCAGGCGGGCCTGGCGCTCGCCCACGTCGGACAGCACGTCATAGTCGTCCGCGCCGAAGGACGCCTGCCCGTGGCGCACCAGCAGGATCAGCGCCATCCGATGGGCCCCTTGCGCATGACCTTGCGGCAGCGGCGGTGCAGGAGGCGCACCGCCAGCCAGTAGTGGCGGAACGCCGGGTTGCGCGTCTCGCGGCGGTGGTAGCGCAGGTAGATCTGCTGGGCGATCACCGCGACGCGGAACAGGCCGAACACCTCGTAGAAGCGCCAGTCCCCCACCGCCAGGCCGGTGCGCTCCGCGTAGCGCGCCACCACCTCCTGGCGCGTGAGCATGCCGGGCAGGTGCGTGGGCTGGCGGCGGAACGCCTTGAACAGCCGGTCGTCGTCGGACTGCACCCAGTACGCCAGCGAGCTGCCGAGGTCCATGAGCGGGTCGCCGAGCGTGGCCAGCTCCCAGTCCAGGACCCCGACGACGCGGGCGGGGTCGGCCGGGTCCAGCACGACGTTGTCGAAACGGTAGTCGTTGTGGATCACGCAGTGGGCGACATCCTCCGGCCGGTTGTCCTCCAGCCACGCCATGACGCGCTCGAAGCTGGGCACGTTCCAGGTCCTGGCCGCCCGGTAGCGCTCCGACCAGCCGCGCACCTGTCGCTCCACGTAGCCCCGGCCGCGGCCGAGCTCCCCCAGACCCGCCGCCTCGGCGTCGACCTGGTGCAACTCCACCAGCCGGTCCACCACCGCCTCGCACAGGCGCCGCACGGTGTCCGGGTCGCCGGGCACCTCCGGCGGCAGCGACGCCCGCGGGATCAGCCCGGCGACGCGCTCCATGACGTAGAACTCCGCGCCGATGACGGAGGCGTCGTCGCAGAAGGCGACCATGGCCGGCACGTACGGGTACACGGGCGCGAGCAGCGACTGCACGCGGTACTCGCGTCCCATGTCGTGCGCGGAGGCGGCCTTCCGGCCCGCCGGCGGCCGCCGCAGGATCAGGTCGCGGCCGGGGTAGCGCAGCAGGTACGTGAGGTTGGAGGACCCGCCGGAGAACTGCCGCACCTGCGGCGGCGGCCCGGCGAGCTCCGGCACGCGGGCCGCCAGCCAGGCGTGCGCGGCCCCCACGTCGAAGGCGTCCTCGTCGCGGACGGGGCGAGCGCCGTCGCGCTCGGCGGCGTCGTCGACCGCCGTCACGCGCCCGCGTCCCTGGCGCGCTGCAGGTAGGGCCCCAGCTCGATGCGCGCGACCACGCCGCGGTGCACCTCGTCCGGGCCGTCGGCGATGCGCAGCGCCCGGGCGGTGGTCCACATGGCGCCGAACGGCTCGTCGTCGGACAGGCCCGCGCCGCCGTGGATCTGCATCGCCATGTCGACGACGCGCTGCGCCATGTTCGGCACCGCGACCTTGATCTGGCTCACCGCCGACAGCGCGCCCAGCAGCCCCTGGGTGTCCAGCAGCCACGCGGCGTGCAGGACCAGCAGGCGCGCCTGCTGGATCGCGATGCGCGCGTCGGCGATGCGCTCCCGGTTGCCGCCCAGGTTGGCCAGCGGCTTGCCGAAGGCGACGCGGCCCGCCGCCCGCTCGCAGGCGAGCTCCAGGGCGCGCTCCGCCAGCCCGATCAGGCGCATGCAGTGGTGGATGCGCCCGGGGCCCAGGCGGTTCTGCGCGATCTCGAACGCGCGGCCCGGCCCGCCGATGACGTGGTCCAGCGGCAGGCGCACGTTGTCGAAGGTGACCTCGCCGTGGCCGCCGGGGGCGTCCAGGAAGCCCATGGTGCGCAGCATGCGGCCGACCGTCACCCCGGGCGTGTCGCGAGGCACGAGCACCATCGAGTGCTGGGAGTACTTGTGCGCGGCGGGGTCGGTCAGCCCCATGAAGATCAGCACCTCGCAGCGGGGGTGGCCCACGCCGGTGCTCCACCACTTGCGGCCGTTGAGCACGATTTCGCCGCCATCGACCACCGCGGTGGCCTCCATGTTGGTTGCGTCGGAGGACGCGACGTCGGGCTCCGTCATGCAGAACGCCGAGCGGATCTCCCCCTCCAGCAGCGGCCGCAGCCAGCGCTCCTTCTGCGCGGGGCTGCCGTAGGCGTGCAGCAGCTCCATGTTGCCGCTGTCCGGCGCGTTGCAGTTGAAGACCTCGGCCGCCACGGACGAGCGGCCCATCGCCTCCGCCAGCGGCGCGTACTCGACGTTGGACAGGCCCGCACCCTGGTCCGGGTCGGGCAGGAACAGGTTCCACAGGCCCTGCGCCTTGGCCTTGGCCTTGAGCTCCTCCACCCACGGGGACACGGCCCACGGGTCGGCGCCGAACTCCATCTCGCGCCGGCGCTCGAGCTCGTAGGGGTCGATCTCGTCGCGGATGAAGCCCTGGACGCGTTCCAGGAGCGGTTGCGCACGCGGCGACAGCGCGAAGTCCATCTGGGCGGCTCCTTTGGCGGTGGACGCCACAGCATAGGGAGGCGGTGTCGGTCATCAGCGTGGCTCCCGGACAGGCTCGGCGTTCACGGCCGGTGATCCTCGCATGCGCGAAGCGCCGGCACCGCCTCCCTATGCTGTGGCGTCCACCGCCAAAGGAGCCGCCCAGATGGACTTCGCGCTGTCGCCGCGTGCGCAACCGCTCCTGGAA
>DATMKC010000233.1:0-3179 GCA_035553555.1 Egibacteraceae bacterium
CCAGGCCGCGACCCGCACCATGATCTTCAGCAGCCACAGGGGCATCTTGTCCAGCATGGCCTTGGTCTTGCCGAGGTCCTGGTCCTCCCCGGCGTGGATGCTGCCCGCGCGGCGCGCCAACTCCCCGGCGATCTCGACCACGGGCTTGCGGTCCGCGTCGGAGACCTTGACCCCGCTCAGCTCCCCGCCGCCGCCGGTGGACACGATGAAGAAGATGTCCACGCTGTCGCGGGGGATCAGCCGGCCGCGGAACAGCCGGACGTTGAGGTCCGGGCTCTCCGCGTAGGCGTGGGCGATGGCCTTGCCGGCCAGGTGGGTGATGGTGAGCTTGACCCCGGCGGCGCGCGCGGCGTCGACGAACCGCAGCAGGCCGGTGGCGTCGACCTCGAGGTCGCCGTAGATCTGCGGGTCGTTGGGCACGCCCCAGGTGGCGCCGGCGATCTTGCGCCACCCGCGCAGCTTGCCGGCGCGTCCCCGACTGCTGGCCATCCGTCCCGCCTCCTCACCCGCCCGTTCCACCGACCGGAGCGTACGGCGGCCAGGGCCGAATATCCTGCACTCCATGGCCAACCCCAAGCGCGTGCTCACTCCGCAGTCCGAGGACTTCCCCCGCTGGTACCAGGACGTCGTGGCCAAGGCCGAGATGGCCGAGAACGGCCCGGCGCGCGGCACCATGATCATCAAGCCGTGGGGCTATGCGATCTGGGAGCGCATCCAGGCGGAGATGGACGCCCGCATCAAGGCGACCGGGCACGTCAACGCCTACTTCCCGATGTTCATCCCCACCAGCTTCCTCCAGCGCGAGGCCGAGCACGTGGAGGGGTTCTCGCCGGAGCTGGCGGTGGTCACCCACGCCGGCGGCGAGGAGCTGGCGGAGCCGCTGGTGGTCCGGCCCACGTCCGAGACGGTGATCGGCGACGCCATGTCGCGCTGGATCCAGGGCTACCGCGACCTGCCGCTGCTGCTCAACCAGTGGGCGAACGTGGTGCGCTGGGAGCTGCGGCCGCGGCTGTTCCTGCGCACCACCGAGTTCCTGTGGCAGGAGGGGCACACGGCGCACGCCGCCTGGGACGAGGCGCAGGAGGAGACGCTCAAGATCCTGTTCCAGGTCTACGAGGACGTGATCCGCAACGTCCTGGCGGTGCCCGTGGTGCTGGGCCGCAAGACCGACCGCGAGAAGTTCGCCGGCGCGGAGGTGACCTACACGCTGGAGGGGCTGATGCGCGACGGCAAGGCGCTGCAGATGGGCACCAGCCACAACATGGGCACGAACTTCGCCAAGGCGTTCGGCATCCAATACACCGACGCCGAAGGCAAGGTGCAGTTCTGCAACACCACGTCGTGGGGCGTGTCGACCCGCGTGGTGGGCGGCCTGGTCATGAGCCACGGCGACGACGACGGGCTGCGGCTGCCGCCGGAGGTGGCGCCGGTGCAGGTGGTGGTGCTGGCGGTGAAGGAGGAGACCATCGGCGACGCCGAGCGCCTGGCCGCCGAGCTGAACGGCGCGGGCATCCGCGCCAAGGTGGACGACCGCATCAACCAGTCGTTCGGGCGCCGGGCCGTGGAGTGGGAGCTCAAGGGCGCACCGGTGCGCATCGAGGTGGGCCCGCGGGACCTGGCCAACGGCGAGGTGACCGTGGTGCGCCGTGACGAGGACGACAAGCACACCGTGGCGCTGGACCTGGTGGCCACGCAGGTGCCCGAACTGCTCGCCCACATCCAGGAGTCGCTGCTGGAGGACGCGCTGCGGCGGCGCGACGAGTTCACGCGCGACGTCGACAAGGGCGACGAGATCGACGGCGCCGGCTTCTTCCGCATCCCGTGGGACGCGCTGGGCGAGGACGGCGAGGCGGCCCTGGCGGAGCGCGGCTACTCCGTGCGCTGCCTGGTCAAGGAAGACGGGTCCGTGCCCGCTCCCCACGACGATCGCAACCTCGTCGCCTACTGCGCCAAGGCGTACTAGGCGCTGTCCAGCGGCTGATCGCCCTCGGCCATCTGGCGCTCCTGGCGTTCCCACGCCGCGGGCGGGGTGTCGATCGCCTCGCCGATCACCATGCGCAACAGGTGCGGCCGGTCGATGTCGCCGCGGGGCCCGGCGCCGTAGCCCACCCGGTCGATGGCCATGGGCGGCATCGGACCCCAGCGGTCGGCCCACTCGGCCAGCAGCGCGGCGCCCGTGGGCGAGCACAGCTCGTGGGTGACGCCGCTGGAGTAGGTCGGCGCGCCGCGCAGCAGCTCCAGCACGATCGGCGCGGGGATCGGCAGCAGGCCGTGCTCGGTGCGGCGCATGCCGACACCCTGCGCGACCGGCCCGCACACGATGGTGGCCAGCTCCAGCAGGTGCAGGCCCGCGCACACGCCCACGATCTCCAGCAGCGCGGCCAGCGCGCCGACCTCGTGGAAGTGCACCCGCTCGATGGTGCGGCGATGGATCGCGGACTCCGCCTCGGCCAGGCGCCGGAACGTCGCCAGCGCCCGGAACCGCACCGGCTCGGGCACCTTGGCGCCGCTGATCATCTCGCGCACGTGCGCCCACGTCCGGATGACGCCGTCGTCGCGCACGCTCAGCACCGCCTGCGTGGCGCCCAGGCCGGCGCGCGACACGGTCGAGGTCTCCAGGTCCCAGCCGTCAAGGCCGAGGCCGTCCAGCGTCGCGACGATCTCCTCGGCCGGCACGCCGCTGTCGATCACGGCGCCCAGGAGCATGTCGCCGCTGACGCCGGCGAAGGGGTCGACATGGGCGGCTCGCATGGGCGCAGCGTACGTCGGCGGGCGCGGGAAACCGCGCAGTTACACTCGGGCGGCGGCCTGCGCCACTCGGGCGGACGGGCGGAAACTGGTGAGGCAAGTCTCGTGGAGTTCACGGAGTCGACCGTCGGGGCGCTGTTGCTCGCCGCCCTCGGGGTGGGCGTGCTGGCGGTGCTGCTGTCGGTGATCGCGATCACCGGGCAGCGCCGCGTGCGCGAGGCCTACCGCGTGTTCTCGATGGGCAGCCGCGACGACGTGCTGACCCTGCTGCAGCGCCACATCGAGGAGGTGCGCGGCCTGCGCCGCGACGTCGCGGGCGTGCGCCAGTACGGCGACGACCTGCGCGACCTGCTGCGCTCGACCATGTCCCGAGTCGGCACGGTGCGCTACGACGCCTTCGACGACATGGGCGGGCGGCTGTCGTTCTCCAC
>DATMKC010000234.1:0-15886 GCA_035553555.1 Egibacteraceae bacterium
GCACGTACACCGACTCCAGGCCGTTGTCGTGGCGGATCTTCAGGTAATAGCCGTAGCTCGGCATCGGCTCGCCGATGCCGGTCGCGACCACCACCTCGCCCGGCAGCACGGCGTGGACGCCCTGCAGCTTGCGGCCCATCACGTCGGTGGCCTGGTGCACGCGCCCGCCCGAGCGCGGCGCGTCGTAGGTGTCCGTGAAGTCCCCGCGCGTGCCGCCCGAGACGGGAAAGGTCAGGTCCACCACGCGCTCGTAGCCGTCGGGGTCGCCCTCGACGCACTCGCCTCCCGGTTCGGACGGCGTGGGCGACGGCTCCTGGGCGCCCGCAGAACCGGCGGGCGGCAGGACGAGTACGGCACAGGACAGCAGCACGGCGAGAAGACGGCTCATCGGCCCCATCGTGCCGCAGGCCCCGCCGGTGCGCCGTCAGCCGGCGACGATGTCCCCGCCGGGATCGTTGACCTCGATGCCCTGGGAGCGCAGCCAGTCCTGGGCGTCGTTGACCGCGGCCTCGTCGCCGGTGAGCTCCAGGACCATCCAGCCGACGTGCTCGTCCACGTCCGCGCGGCGGATGTTCACGTCCACGCCATGGGTCTTGACCATGTGGGAGATGATCGGCTGCTGCACGAGTTGCTCGGGGAACGTCAGGTGCAGTCGCTTGCTGGTCATGGAACACGCCTCCCTCGGCCGCGGAGCATCGGGGGGATTGTGCCAGCGGCCGAGGGAGGCGGTGGGAGCAAGGTCTCAGGCGTGGTGGGGCCGCCGGACCGAGCGGTAGATCAGCAGGGCGATCACGGCGCCGATGATCGAGCCCAGGATCCCGGTGGCACCGAGCTCCAGCTCGCCGCGGAACAGCAGGGCGCCGAGGAAACCGCCGACGAAGGAGCCGACGACACCGAGCGCCACGGTCTCCCAGAAGCTCATGGGATCGCGGCCGGGCACGATCAGGCGGGCGAGAAAGCCGGCGATGATGCCGATGACGAGCAGCGACAGCAACAGGCCGAGCATGTGTCCTCCTGGGTCGGTGGGGCGTCGCCCCTACTGATACCCAGGGTCAGCGCGCCGAACCGCCTCAGCCGCCGGCGACCGCGGGCCACCGGCGTGCTTCGTCGCGCCGGAGTCGCGGCGGCGTCAGCCGCCGGCGACCGCGGGAATGATCGACACGGTGGCGCCGTCCCGCACCGGCGTGTCCAGGCCCTGCTGGAAGCGGATGTCCTCGTCGTCGACGAACACGTTCACGAAGCGGCGCACCTGGCCGTCCTCGCCCAGCACCCGCTCGCCGATGCCGGGGTGCGCCGCGTCCAGGGCCTTGACGACCTCGCCGACGGTGGCGCCCTCGACGTCGACGGTGGCTTGCTCCCCCGTCAGGTTGCGCAGGGGGGTGGGGATGCGCACGGTCACGCTCACGACTCAGCTCTCCTTGTGTTGCCCGGCGCCCAGTTCGAGGGCCGATTGGAAGTCTTGCAGACCCGCGTTGATGGTGTACGTCGGACCGACGCGGTCGGCGACGACGTCGAGCGTCTTCAGGCCCAGCCCGCTGATGACGGCCACGGTGCGCTCGCCGCGCTGCACGTGGCCCTGCTCGGCGAGCTTGCGCAGCGTCGCGACGGTCACGCCGCCGGCGGTCTCGGCGAAGATGCCCTCGGTGCGCGCCAGGAGCTCGATCGCGTCCACGATCTCCGTGTCCGAGACGTCCTCCATCCACCCGCCGGTGCGCCGCACCGCGTCGATCGCGTAATAGCCGTCCGCCGGGTTGCCGATCGCAAGCGACTTCGCGATCGTGTCGGGCTTCACCGGGCGCACGAAGCCGCTGCCGTCCTTGAGCGCCGTGGAGATCGGCGAGCAGCCCGTCGCCTGGGCGCCGGAGACCCGGACCGGCTTGTCGTCCACCAGGCCGACCTTCACCAGCTCGCTGAACGCCTTGTCGATCTTCACCAGCATCGAGCCGGACGCCATGGGGGCGACCACGTGGTCCGGCAGCGTCCAGCCGAGCTGCTCGGCGATCTCGAAGCCGATGGTCTTGGACCCCTCGGCGTAGTACGGGCGCACGTTGACGTTCACGAACGCCCAGCCGTACTCCCCCGCCACCTCGGCGCACAGCCGGTTGACGTCGTCGTAGTTGCCCTTCACGGCCACCAGGTTGGGCCCGTACACGGCGGTGGACAGGATCTTGGCCTGCTCCAGGTCCGCGGGGATGAACACGAACGCGTCCATGCCGGCATGGGCGGCGTGCGCCGCGACGGAGTGCGCCAGGTTCCCGGTGGACGCGCACGCGGCGGTGTCGAAGCCCAGGGCGCGGGCGGCCGACAGCGCCACGGACACGACACGGTCCTTGAACGAGAACGTGGGGTTGAGCGTGTCGTTCTTCAGCCACAGGTCGTCCAGGCCCAGAGCGGCGCCGAGCCGCGGTGCCGGGACCAGCGGCGAGAAGCCCGCGCCCAGGTCCACCCGCTCCGTCGGGTCGCTGCCCGGCAGCACGGGCAGGAGGTCCGCGTAGCGCCAGATGCTGCGCGGGCCCTGCTCGATGGACTCGCGCGTGACGTTGCCGCGCATGCCGTCGTAGTCGTAGACGACCTCCAGCGGTCCGAAGCAGAACTCGCACACGTGCACCGGCGCGATCGCCGTCTCGCGGCCACACTCTCGGCAGTGCAGGCCTCGCACGTAGCTCACCGTGGCTCCTCCTTGCGTCCTCGAAATCGAGACAGCCCTCCACGATGTGGGAGGGCTGGTGCGCACGGTGGCGGCCATCTCTCCCCTCGCGGGGGCCGGATTTCGCACCTTCCCTCGGCGTGCGCCTTGGTGGTTGCGGCGGTGTCGACGGGCCGGATCCCTCAACCGCTCTCGATGGCGTTGCGATGAAGTTGTCCCGCAACAGTGACACCGTCGGCCCGTCCGTGCAAATCATGAGCGTCGCGTTAAGACGCGCGGCCTGCCGTAACCATCGGTCGCCTGCGGGCGCTGGCCGGGCAAGGGCACGAGGCGTGCCCTTCGTGGCGTCGCGGCCATTTGGGGGGCCGGGCGTTCACGCGACGACAGAAAGGTGGGTCATGCGAAAGCTCTTCGCGATCGCCGCGGCCGTGCTGATGCTCGGGGCCGGCAGCGCCCTCGCACAGGGACCGGACGCCAACGGTCCGGCCAAGTACGGGCTGTGCACGGCGTACTTCTCGGGCCAGGGCGGCGAGCACGGCAACCGGAACGACGCGCCGCCGTTCGCCAACCTCGAGGCCGCCGCAGAGGAGGCCTACGAGGGTGACGAGGACGACCCGATCGAGGACAAGGTCCGTGACTTCTGCGACGGCACCCGCCCGAGCAACGGCCGCGGCAACGGTCGTCAGGACGACTCCAGCGCGCCGAACCCGATCGACTAGCACCGCGCAGCGATCCAGCGGGGAGGGCATCTGCCCTCCCCGCTTTTCCGTTGCCCGCGCGTGCCGTGCATGATCGGCCGCATGTCCACCGACGAGTTGGGACAGCGGCTGGCGGCGCTGCCGCGCGTCCGCGCGATCTACACCGACCTGGACGGCACGCTGCTGGGCCCGCGCGGGTCGCTGCTGCACGGCCCCGACGGCCGGCCGTCCGCGCGTGCGGCCGAGGCGCTCGTCGCCGCCGCCGCGGCGGGCGTCGAGGTGATCCCGGTCAGCGGGCGCCAGCGCAAGCAGCTGGAGAACGACGCCCGCCTGATGGGGCTGGACGACTGCGTCGCGGAGGCCGGCGTGGTGATCGTGCGCGACGGCGTGCGCCACTACGAGTGGGGCGACCTCCCGCGCGGCCTGGCCGGCAACCCGCACGACACCATGACGGAGGCCGGCGCGGTCGCCGTGCTGCTGCGCGCCTTCCCGGACGACCTGCGCCACTACGAGCCGTGGCACCTGGACCGGGAGGGCAGCCATCTGTTCCACGGGCGGGTCGACGTGGCGGCGGCCGACCGCCTGCTGGACGAGCACGGCTGCTCCTGGGCCTCACTGATCGACAACGGCGACACCGGCGGGTGGCCGGGGCGCAGCGTGCGCGCGTACCACCTGGTGCCGCGCGGCATCGACAAGGCGCGCGCCGTCGCCGACGACATCCAGGCACGGGGCCTGCGTCGGGAGGAGACGCTCGGTGTCGGCGACAGTCTGGCCGACCTGGCGATGGCGGCGTCCGTCGGCACGTTCGTCATCGTGGCGAACGGGCACGGCGAGGCGGGCGACGGCGTGGTGCGCGTGGACGAGGCGATGGGCCACGGTTTCGCGGCCGCGGTGGAAGCCGCGCTCAGCGCCCGGCGCTGACCCACTGCGGAGTCAATTGCGGCCGCTATCGGACGGAATCGACTCCGCAGCGGCGGGGAGGTGATGCTGGCGCTCGGCGCGAAGCCAGGGAACGCGCGTGCGCCAGAAGTGCACGATCACCACGTTGACGGCGGCGACCAGGGGGATCGCGACGAGCATGCCGAAGATGCCGTAGAGCGTGCCGGCCACCAGCAGCGCCAGCAGCACCGCAAGCGGGTGCAGCTGCACGTTGCGGCCGACCACCAGGGGCGAGACGACGTGGCCGTCGAGCTGCTGCACCACCGTGACGACCAGCACGACCAAGAGCGCCAGCGCGGGGCCTTCCGTCACCAGGGCGATGGTGACGCCGACGAGCCCGCCGACGAACGGCCCGATCAGCGGGACGAGGTTGGTGACCCCCGCGAGGATCCCGACCAGCAGCCAGAAGCGCAGGCCGATCGCCCACAGGCCGATGCTGGTCGCCATGCCGACGAACGTCGCGACCAGCAGCTGGCCGCGCACGTAGCCGCCGACGACGACGGCGAGCTTGCGCGCCAGCACGTCGGCCTCGTCGCGGTGCCGCGGGGGCAGCGCACCATGGGCCCAGCGGCCCAGCCGCGGCAGGTCCACCAGCACGTAGAAGGCGACGAACGGCCCGGCGATGAACACCACCAGCAGGTGCACCAGGCCCATGGCCACGCCGGAGATGCCGCCCAGCAGCGCCAGCACGGCCTCGCGATTGCGCTCGTCGGACAGGAAGCGCTCGACCTCCTCGCTGATGCGGTCGCCGGACAGGCTCTCCGACACGCGCACGTTGGCGCCCAGGCGGGCCAGGAGGTCGTTCACGCCCGACACCAGCCGGTTGCCCAGCTGCGGCAGGTCGTTGGCGAAGTTGCGCACCTGCTCGGCCAGCAGCGGCGACAGCACGGCGACCAGCACGCCGATGGTCAGCGCCATTGTGAGGTAGGCGATGCCGACTCCCGCCCAGCGGGCGATGCCGCGGCGCTCCAGCCACATCACCAGCGGGTTGAGCACGTACACGATCAGCATCGCCAGCAGGATGGGCGGCAGCAGCACCCCGACCGGCTCGCGCAGCAGCCAGAACAGCCCTACCAGCAGAAGCAGCGAACCCACGGCCAGCCAGACCGCTGTGTTCGCGCGCTGCAGGATGGTGCGCTCCATCGCAGCAGGGTACGCCGTGGCCCGCCCGATGCGTCCTAGCTGTCCGCGACCCAGTCGCGCCCGATCACGACGTGCAGGTCGATGCTCGCGTCCAGCCGGTCGTTGCGCTCCAGCACGCCGAAGCGGTCGTCGGTGTCCTGCAGCCGCTCGGCCTCGTCCTCGAAGCCGGCCGACCAGAACACGGTGGTCTCGTCGTAGCCGCGCGCCGCCCGGCTCTGCGCCACCACCTGGTAGCCCAGCTCCTCCAGGACCTCGACGACGTCGCCGAGCTTGTCCGGGTCGCCGGAGGCGTTCAGCACCTGCACAGTGGCGCGCACGGGGCCGTCGTCGCCGCCGTCCGCCGTGGCCTCGGGGCCCTCCACCGCCGGCTCGTCCTGGAAGCCGGTCGGCGTGGGGGTGGGCGAGGAGGTCACCGTGTCGGCGGGCGCCGGCTCCCCGGTGTCGTCCAGGGTGACCACCGGCTTCTCACCTTCGTCGCCGCCGCCCAGCCAGCGCACCAGGCCGGCCGCGGCCAGCCCCACCAGGGCGACGGCGAGCAGTGCCTTCCCGGCGGCCGCGGCCAGCGACAGCCAGAACCAGCGCGGATCGGGATCGGCGTGGCGGCCCATGCCTCAGCGGCGCTCGCGCACGGCCTCCGCCGTGCGGCGGCGGTCCAGCCGGCCACGGCGTCGCCGCAGGCGCAGCACGGTCAGCGGGTCGTAGGCGTACGCCTCGGCCGAGTCGATCAGCTTGGCCAGAAGCTGGTGGTAGCGGGCCTTGCTGAAGCCGAAGGCCTCCTTGATGGCCTGCTCCTTGCCGGTCTCGGCGCCGGCGGCCGGCCACTCGCGCTCGAAGTCGAGCAGCGCGCGGCTCCTCGCGTCCAGCCCGCCCTCGGGCGGGAGCGGCTGACCCATGACTCGTCCTTCGCACTCGACGTGGGCGTCCCTGGCCGTGCCGGGGGCCTGGGCCGTCACGTGGATCCGCCGCCGAGTGTAGGCAGGGGCACCCGGCATGCCGTGGAACCCGGACAGCCGCCGTTGTGTCTAGCCTGTGCGGCCGAGACGGGCACACGACCGCGGAGGACGCATGGCCGAGTCATTGCGGGGCAAGGTCGCACTGGTCACCGGGGGCGCCGGGGGCTTCGGCGCCGCGATGGGGCGCCGCCTGGCGGCGCGCGGCGCGCAGGTCGTCCTGGCCGATGTCCACGAGGAGGGCGCCGCGGCCGTGGCCGAGGAGATCGGCGGCGCGGCGGTGCGCTGCGACGTGTCGTCGCTGGAGGACAACCTCGCCGCCGTCGCGTTCGCGGTGGAGCGCTTCGGCGGGCTGGACATCGTGGCGCTGAACGCGGGGGTGAGCACCGGCTTCGGCATCGAGGACGACTTCGACGTCGACAAGTACCGGCGCGTGATGGGCATCAACCTCGACGGCGTGGTCTTCGGGCTGCACGCCGCGCTGCCGCGGCTGCGCGGCCGCGGCGGCGGCGACGTGATCGCCACGGCGAGCCTGGCCGGCCTGACCCCCGTGCCGATGGACCCGCTGTACGCGGCCAACAAGGCGGCGGTGGTGCACCTGGTGCGCTCGCTGGGTCCCGTGCTCGGCGACAGCGGCATCCGCGTGAACGCCCTGTGCCCGTCGTTCGCCCACACCCCGATCATCACGCCGATCCGCGAGGCCCTGGAGGGCATGCGCACGCCGATCCTGCCGGTGGACGCGGTCATGGACGCCTTCGAGCGGATCCTGGACTCCGGCCAGAGCGGCCAGGCCTGGTTCGTCCAGTACGGCAGGCCCAGCGAGCCGTTCGGCTTCCGCGGCGTGCCGGGGCCCCGCGTCGAGCAGTAGCGCCGCTCAGGACACCGGCGTCGCCGGACGGCCCGTGCCGCCGAGCACCGAGCGGTACCACTCGATGGTGCGGGCCAGGCCCTCCCGCAGCGGCACCGCAGGCTCCCAGCCCAGGCGCGTCCGCGCCAGCGTGATGTCCGGGCGCCGCTGCGCCGGGTCGTCCGCCGGCCGCGGCACGAGGCGCACCTCGCTGGGCGAGTCGCACATCCGCACCACCAGCTCCGCCAGCTCGCGCACCGTGTGCTCGTCCGGATTGCCGATGTTGACCGGCCCGTCCTCCTGCGAGCACAGCAGGCGGAACAGCCCGTCCACGATGTCGTCGACGTAGCCGAAGGAGCGCGTCTGCCCGCCGTCGCCGTGCACGGTGATCGGCTCGCCGCGCAGCGCCTGGCCGACGAACGTGGGGATGGCACGGCCATCGTTGGGGCGCATGCGCGGTCCGTACGTGTTGAAGATGCGCGCGATGCGCGTGGGCACGCCGTGCGTGCGGTGGTAGGCCAGCGTCATCGCCTCGGCGAAGCGCTTCGCCTCGTCGTACACGCCGCGCTCGCCGATCGGGTTGACATTGCCCCAGTAGTCCTCCGGCTGCGGATGCACCAGCGGGTCGCCGTACACCTCGCTGGTGGACGCCAGCATGAACACCGCGCGCTTCTCGCGCGCCAGGCCCAGCGCCTTGTGCGTGCCGAGGCTGCCGACCTTCAGCGTCTGGATCGGCAGGGCGCGGTAGTCCTCCGGTGAGGCCGGCGAGGCGAAGTGCAGCACCGCGTCCACGTCGCCGGGCACGTGCAGGAACTCGGTGACGTCCTGGCGCACGAAGCGCAGCAGGCGGCTGCCCTGCCACGCCTGCAGGTTCTCCAAGCGGCCGGTCACCAGGTTGTCGAGCACCGTGACCCGCCAGCCCTCGCGCAGCAGGCGGTCCACGAGGTGGCTGCCGAGGAACCCGGCGCCACCGGTGATCACGGCGTGCTGGACCACGCGCCTTCCTTTCGTCGGCGGGAGCGTCGTGCCTGCAGCTACCCCGCACCGGCCCAGCCTAGTCGCAAAGGAAAACGCGGCCGGTGTGATCATCGGAACGTAGTTCGCTTCCTGTTTTTTTTCACGGCCGTCGGCGCATGAGCACCGCTTCCCTCGGGCACTCGTGACAACCCGTCAGGAACACAGGAGTCCCGTGTATGCGAGTGCTGGGATTGAACGCCGTCTTCCACGACCCGGCGGCCGCGCTGGTCGTGGACGGGGAGGTCCTCGCCGCCGCCGAGGAGGAGCGCTTCAGCCGCCGCAAGCACGGCAAGCCGTCCGTGCCGTTCTCCACCTGGGAGCTGCCCGAGCAGTCCGCCAAGTGGTGCCTGGCGCAGGCCGGCCTTTCCATCGGCGACATCGACGCCATCGCGTACTCCTATGACCCGGCGCTGGCCACGCCGCGTGGCGAGCGCGTCGAGGACCTCGTCGCCGGCGGGTGGGACGGCCTGCGCACCCTGTACGCGCAGCGCGCCCCGCTGTTCCTGCGCACGCTGTTCCCCGAGCTGGAGCCGGAGCAGGTCCGCTTCGTGCCCCACCACGTCGCCCACGCCGCCTCGGCCCACCTGGCCGCACCCTTTCCGACCTCCTCCGTGCTGGTCCTGGACGGGCGCGGCGAGCGCTGGAGCCACCTGGCCGGCCGGGCGCTGGACGGCGAGCTGAAGGTGCTGGCGCAGCAGGAACTGCCGCACTCCCTGGGCCTGCTGTACGAGGAGCTCACCGAGCACCTGGGCTTCCGCCGCTCCAGCGACGAGTACAAGGTCATGGCGATGGCCTCCTACGGGAGGCCGCGCTTCCTGGGCGAGTTCCGGCGGCTGGTCCACGCCGACGGCGAGGGCGGCTTCCGCGTGGAGCCGATCGACTGGAGCGCGTTCGCGGCGCGCCGCTCGCCCCGCACGGAGGACTTCGGCGAGGACCACGCCGACCTCGCCTCCACCGTGCAGACGCGCCTGGAGGAAGTGCTGCTGGACCTGGCGCGCTGGCTGCACGCCACCACCGGCGACAAGGTGCTCACCATGGCCGGCGGCGTGGCCCTCAACTGCGTGGCCAACGCGCGCCTGGCCGCCGAGGGCCCGTTCGAGCACATCTGGGTGCAGCCGGCCGCGGGCGACGCCGGCACGGCGCTTGGCGGCGCGCTGCACCTGGCCCAGGCGCTGGGCGACGACACGCTCCCCATGACCGGCGCCGACCTTGGCCGCGGCTGGACCGACGACGAGCTGGAGGCCTGGCTCACCACCGCCGAGGTGCCCTACGAGCGTCCCGCCGACGTCGCCGAGGCGGTCGCCGACTGCCTGGCGGACAACGGCGTGGTGGCGTGGTTCCAGGGCCGCAGCGAATACGGCCCGCGCGCACTGGGCCACCGCAGCCTGCTCGCGGACCCGCGCCGCGAGGAGAACCTGCGGCGCCTGAACGAGGTGAAGGGCCGCGAGCAGTTCCGGCCGGTGGCCCCCATGGTGCTGCTGGAGCGGGCCGGCGAGATCTTCACCGGCGTCATCCCGAGCCCGTACATGCTGTTCACGCACGGCGTGCGGCCGGAGTGGCGCGAGCGCATCCCGGCGGTGGTGCACGTGGACGGCACCGCGCGCATCCAGACGGTGGACCGCGACAGCGAGCCGCTGGTGGCGCGCATGCTGGAGGGCTTCGCGCGGCGCACCGGCGTGCCGGTGGTGGTCAACACCAGCCTCAACACCGCGGGGCGCCCCATGGTCGACGACCCGCGGGACGCGCTGGAGTGCTTCGGCTCCGGCCCGGTCGACCTGCTGGCGCTGGGACCGTTCGTGGTGCGCCGCGGCGCGATGTTCGCCGCGGGCCCCGGGGGCGGCCGATGAGCGCTCCCGCGCCCGCGCCGTCGTTCGACGTGGTGGTCCCCACCATCGGGCGGCCATCCCTGCGCGCGCTGCTGGAGTCGCTCGGCGCCTGCGACGGCCCGCGCCCGCGGCGGATCTTCCTGGTGGACGACCGCGCCGACCAGCGCGCGCCGCTTGACGTCGGCGCGCCGGCGCCGTGGGCGCGCGAGCGCCTGGCCGTGCTGCCGGGGCGCGCGGCCGGGCCCGCCGCCGCGCGCAACGCCGGCTGGCGCGCCGCCCGCGCCGGCTGGGTCGCGTTCCTGGACGACGACGTGGTGGTGCCGCCGGAGTGGCTGGCGCGCCTGGCCGCGGACCTGCACGGCGCCGGCCCGGACGTGGGCGGGGTGCAGGGCCGCATCACCGTGCCGCTGCCGGCCGGGCGGCGCCCGACCGACTGGGAGCGCAACGTCGCCGGCCTGGAGGCGGCGCAGTGGGCGACCGCCGACCTGGCCTACCGGCGCGCCGCGCTGGAGTCCGTCGGCGGCTTCGACGAGCGCTTCCCGCGCGCCTACCGCGAGGACGCCGACCTGGGACTGCGCGTCACGGAGTCGGGCTGGCGCATCGTGCGCGGCGCGCGGCGCATCACGCACCCCGTGCGGCCGGCGGACTCCCGCGTGAGCGTGCGCCTGCAGCGCGGCAACGCCGACGACGTCCTCATGGCGGCGCTGCACGGCAAGGGCTGGCGCGAGCGCGCCGGCGTGCCGCGCGGGCGCCGCCGGGCGCACCTGGCCACCGCCGGGCTCGGCGCCCTGACGGCGCTGGCGGCCGGCCGCGGGCGCCGCCGGGCGGCGGCCGCCGCGGGCGCCGGGTGGCTGGTGCTGACCGCCGAGTTCGCCGCGCGTCGCATCGCGCCGGGCCCGCGCGACCGCGCGGAGATCGCCACGATGGCGTGGACCAGCGCGGCCATCCCGTTCGCCGCGTCGTGGCACTGGCTGACCGGCTGGGCGCGCCTGCCGCGGCGCCTCGCGGAGCCGGGCCCGATCGCGGGCGCGGTGACGTCGCCGCTGCCCGACGCGGTGCTGCTGGACCGCGACGGCACCCTGATCCGCGACGTGCCCTACAACGGCGACCCCGGCCGCGTCGTGCCGATGCCCGGCGCCGCCGAGGCCCTGGCGCTGCTGCGCCGGGCGGGCGTGCGCGTGGCGGTGGTGTCCAACCAGAGCGGCGTCGCCCGCGGCCTGCTCACCCGCGAGCAGGTCGACGCGGTGCACGCGCGCGTGGAAGAGCTGCTCGGCCCGTTCGACGGCTGGTTCGTCTGCCCGCACGGCCCCGACGATGGCTGCGCCTGCCGCAAGCCGGCGCCGGGGCTGGTCAAGGAGGCCGCCGCCGCGCTGGGCACGGAACCGGAGCGCTGCGCGCTCGTCGGCGACATCGGCAGCGACGTCGACGCGGCGCTGGCCGCCGGAGCCCGGCCCATCCTCGTCCCGACTCCCCAGACCCTGGAGACGGAGATCGCCGGCGCGCCCGAGGTGGCGCGCGACCTCACCGACGCGATCGCCCGCATCCTCAGGGGGAGCCGATGACCGCAACGCACATCCTCGCCGTGCGGCTGGACAACGACGGCGACGTCCTGCTGGCCGGCCCCGCGATCCGCGCCCTGGCCGCCTCCGGCGCCCGCGTCACGCTGCTGTGCGGGCCGCGCGGTCGCCGGGCGGCGCGCATCCTGCCGGGCGTGGACGCCGTGCACGTGTTCCAGGCACCCTGGATCGACCCGGAGCCGGACGCCGTGCGCCGCGACGACATGGACGCGTTCGTGGACGGCGTCGCCGCGCTCCGCGCTGACGAGGCGCTGGTGTTCACGAGCTTCCACCAGAGCCCGCTGCCCACGGCGCTGCTGCTGCGCATGGCCGGCGTGGCGCGCATCGGCGCGATCAGCGAGGACTACCCGGGCTCCCTGCTGGACCTGCGCCATCGCGTGCCCCACGACATCCACGAGGTCGAGCGCGGCCTGTCCCTGGCCGCGGCGTTCGGCTACGCGCCACCGGCCGGCGACAACGGCCGCCTGAGCGTGCGCCGCACCGGCGCCACGCCGCCGCCGTTCGACGAGCCGTACGTGGTGGTGCACCCCGGCGCGTCCGTCCCGGCGCGCGCCTGGCCGCCCGCCCACCACCGCGAGCTCGTGCGCCTGCTCGCGTCCCGCGGGGTCCCCGTGGTGGTGACCGGGTCGCCGTCGGAGCGGGAGCTCACGCGCGAGGTCGCCGGCGGCCCGTCGGACTTCGTCGCGGACCTTGGCGGCGCGACCACGCTGGGCGAGCTGGCCGACGTGCTCGCGGACGCGAGCGCCGTCGTGGTCGGCAACACCGGGCCGGCGCACCTCGCCGCCGCGGTCGGCACGCCGGTGGTGTCCCTGTTCGCGCCCACGGTGCCGCCCATCCGCTGGCGTCCCTACAAGGTGCCGCAGCGGCTGCTGATGACCGACGTGCCGTGCGCCGGCTGCCGTGCCCGCGAATGCCCCGTGGCGGGCCACCCGTGCCTGAGCCAGCTGACGCCGGAAATGGTGCTGGGCGCGCTCGACAGCCTGCTCGCGGAGACCGCCGCCGCGCGGCCGCAACGCCGCAGCCGCGCCGCCAGGGGCCTGGGCAGCCTGGTCGAGGTGGGGCCATGAGGATCCTGCACTGGCACGTCCACGGCTCCTGGACCACGTCGTTCGTACACGGCCCGCACACCTACCTGCTGCCGGTGCTGCCGGACCGCGGCCCGGACGGGCGCGGCCGCGCCCGCACCTGGGACTGGCCCGCCAGCGCGGTGGAGCTCACGCCCGCGCGGCTGCGCGACAGCGACATCGACGTGGTGGTCCTGCAGCGCCCGGAGGAACTGGAGCTGTGCGAGCGCTGGACCGGCCGGCGCCCCGGCCGCGACGTCCCGGCCGTGTTCGTGGAGCACAACGCGCCGCAGGGCCGCGTGAACGAGCTGCGCCACCCGCTGGCGGACCGCGACGACGTCACGCTGGTGCACGTCACGCACTTCAACGCGCTGTTCTGGGACGCCGGCACTACGCCCATCACCGTCATCGAGCACGGCATCGCCGACCCGGGCCACCGCTGGACCGGCGAGCTGCCGCACGCCGCCGTGGTGGTGAACGAGCCGGTGCGCCGCGGCCGCGTCGCCGGCACGGACCTGCTGCCGCGCGTGGCGGGCGCCGCGCCGCTGGAGCTGTTCGGCATGGGTGTGGCGCCGCTTGGCGGCGAGGCGTGGTGCGCGGCGGCGCACGAAGACCTGCCGCAGGAGCGCATGCACGACGAGATCGCGCGGCGCGCCGTGTACCTGCACCCGTTCCGCTGGACGTCGCTCGGCCTGGCGCTGATCGAGGCCATGCACCTGGGCATGCCGATCGTCGCGCTGTCCACCACGGAGGCACCCGAGGCGGTGCCCCCGGAGGCGGGAGTCGTGTCGAACCGCATCGACACGCTGCGCGAAGGGCTGCGCCGCTTCACCTCGGACCACGAGGCGGCGGCCGCGGCCGGGAAGGCCGCCCGTGAGCACGCCCTGGGGCGCCACGGGCTGCGGCGGTTCCTGGACGACTGGGACCGGCTGCTCGAGGAGGTGACCAGCCGATGACCACGCACCTGCGCATCGCGATGGTGTCCGAGCACGCGAGCCCGCTCGCGGTCCTGGGCGGCGTCGACGCCGGCGGCCAGAACGTCTTCGTGGCGTCCCTGGCCACGGCGCTGGGCCGGCTGGGCCACGAGGTCGTGGTGCACACGCGCCGTGACGACCCCGCGCTGCCCGAGCGCGTGGCGTTCGCCCGCGGCGTGTGGGTGGACCACGTCGACGCCGGCCCGCCCCGGCCGGTGCCCAAGGACGAGCTGCTGCCGTACATGGACGAGTTCGCCAAGCGCCTGTACACGTCCTGGCTCGGCGACCCCCCCGACGTCGTGCACAGCCACTTCTGGATGTCGGGCAAGGCCTCCCTGGCGGCGGCGCGGCCGCTGGGCATCCCGGTCGCGCACACGTTCCACGCGCTGGGCGTGGTGAAGCGCCGCCACCAGGGCGACAAGGACACCAGCCCCGCCGGGCGGCTGGACACGGAGCGGGCGATCATCGCCGAGGCCGACCGCGTCCTGGCCACCTGCACCGACGAGGTGTTCGAGCTCACGCGCCTCGGCGCGGAGCGCTCGCGCGTGGCCGTGGTGCCCTGCGGCGTGGACACGGCCCGCTTCACGCCCGAAGGCCCGGCCGAGCCGCGCACCCCCGGCTTCGCGAGCCGCATCGTGTGCCTGTCGCGCATGGTGGAGCGCAAGGGCATCGGCAACGTGATCGAGGCGCTGGCCGGCGTGCCCGGCGCGGAGCTGGTGGTGGCGGGCGGCCCCGCCAAGGACGAGCTGCCCGCGGACGCGGAGTACCGCCGCCTGCGCGACATGGCCGAGCGCCACGGCGTGGGCAACCGGGTCGACTTCCGCGGGCGGGTGGAGCGCGACGACATCCCGTCGCTGCTGCGCTCCGCCGACGTGGTGGCGTGCACGCCGTGGTACGAGCCGTTCGGCATCGTGCCGGTGGAGGCCATGGCCTGCGGCGTGCCGGTGGTCGCCTCCGCCGTCGGCGGGATGATCGACACGGTCCTGGACGGCGTCACCGGCATCCACGTGCCACCGCGCGACCCGGCGCGCGTGGCCCGGGCGCTCAACTCGCTGCTGGGCGACGAGCGCGCGCGCAAGGCCTTCGGGGCGGCCGGCGCGCGCCGTGCCCGCGCGCGCTACTCGTGGGAGCGCATCGCGGCGGACACGCTGGCGGCCTACCCGCTGCGCGTGGCGGCCCAGGCCCAGGCGGTGCTGTCATGAGCGCGCTGGACCTGCGGCCCGCGCTGCCCACCGTGGCCGAGCACCTGGACGCGTTGCGCGAGCCGCTCACGGCCCTGGAGCGCGACCTGGCGCGGCTGGAACGCTGGGGCGCCCACCTGGCGTGCGTGCTGCTGGCCGGCGGGCGCCTGCTGGCCGCCGGCAACGGCGGCAGCGCCGCGCAGGCGCAGCACCTCACCAGCGAGCTGTCGGGCCGTTTCCGCGACGACCGCCGCCCCTACTCGGCGATCTGCCTGCACGGTGACTCCTCGGCGCTGACGGCCATCGCCAACGACTACTCCGTCGAGGAGGTGTTCGCCCGCCAGGTGCGCGCGCACGGGCGTCCCGGCGACGTGCTGGCGCTGCTGTCCACGTCCGGCCGCAGCCGCAACGTGCTGGCCGCCGCGGCCGCCGGGCGCGAGGCCGGCATGACCGTGTGGGGGCTGACCGGCACTGCGCCCAACCCGCTGGCGCGGGTGTGCGACGAGACCATCAGCGTGCAGGGCGCCAGCACCGCCACCACCCAGGAGGTCCACCAGGTGGTCGTCCACCTGCTGTGCCTGGCCGCCGAGCCGTACCTGCTGGACGCCGAGGACCGGGAGGACGCGCATGCGTGAGGGCCGCCTGGTCGTGGTGGGCGACGCGCTGCTGGACCGCGACGTGGACGGCAAGGCCGAGCGCCTGGCCCCGGACGCGCCGGTGCCGGTGGTCGACAACCCCGAGTGGCGCGCGCGTCCCGGCGGCGCCGCGCTCGCGGCCGCGTTGGCCGCCGCGGACGGACGGCCGGTCACGCTGGTCACGGCGCTGGGCGAGGACCCTGCGGGCCGCACGGTGCGCCTGCTGCTGGAGGAGTGCGGCGTGCAGGTGCACGACCTGGGCCTGCGCGGCCGCACCCCGGAGAAGGTGCGCGTGTGCGCCGAGGGCAGGCCCGTGGTGCGCATGGACCTGGGCGGCGAGCCGGGCGAGGTGGGGCCCGCGACCTCGGGGACCGGCGCGCTGCTGGAG
>DATMKC010000235.1:0-3215 GCA_035553555.1 Egibacteraceae bacterium
TGTGCGCACTGCTCGGGCTGGACAGCCTCGACGAGGCCGTCGCACTGCTGCCCCGCCTGCGGGAGCTGGACAGCCTGGAGGCCGCCGAGGTGATGTTCGACCGCGGCGTGCACCTGGTCGCGATGCACGCGGGCCTGCCGCTGCCGTTCGAGCCGCTGCCGCCGGTGCTGCTGCTGGTCGAGTGCGCCGGCCCGCGGGACCCTCTGGAGGAGCTGGCGGCGGCGCTGGAGGGACTGCCGCGCGTCGCGGTCGCGGTCGAGCGCGCCGAGCGCGAGCGGCTGTGGGCCTACCGGGAGCGGCACACCGAGGCGATCAACGCCTTCGGCGTGCCGCTCAAGTTCGATGTCGCGGTCCGTCTGCCAGAGCTGGCGTCCACCGTCCACGAGCTCGAGGGCGACCTCGAAGAGGCGTGGCCCGACGCGATCGTGGTGCTGTTCGGCCACCTCGCCGACGGCAACATGCACATCAACGTCCTGCCGCCGGAAAGCGGAACGCCCATGCTCGGGAGTCGCGCCGCCACGGCGGAGGACGTCGAGGCACTGGTGCTCCGCCGTGTGATCGACGTCGGAGGAGCGATCAGCGCCGAGCACGGCATCGGCGTGGCCAAGCGCGACTGGCTGGTGCAGTCCCGCCACCCCTCCGAGCTCGCGCCGATGCGGGCGATCAAGCGCGCCCTGGACCCGGGCAACCTGCTCAACCCAGGCGTGCTGTTCCCGCCGGACTAGGTCTCCGTCTCGTCCGGCTCCGGCGTCCCGGTGGGCGAGTCGCCGCCGAAGGACTGGCGCAGCTCGTCCTCGTCCATCTCGACCACCTCGTCACCCGTCGGCACGTCGATGGACAGGTCGGCGCCGAAGTCGCGGTAGTCCACCGTGACGATGGCGCGGCCGCGCGGGTCCGCCTCGACACCCTCCTCGTCGATGTCGGCCTGGCCGAGGTCCAGCGCGTACTCGATGCGGGCGACGCGCCCGTCCTCGTCGACCCACACGGTGACGTCCAGCGTCCGCACGCCGGTCTCGCGCAGCGTCCGGCGCAGGCCCCGCTCGGTGTCCTCCGGGGCGTCCTCAGCCGACTCCTCCAGGTCCACGGTGAGCTCGTACCTGATGGCCGGCTCGCCGTCGACGTCGTCCTCGCCGGCCTGCTCGGCGCGGACCGCCGAGTCGCGCAGGAACTCGACGTTGTCCTGCACCCCCTGGAACGGGATGCCGCCCGGGCCGCCGAAGCCGAAGTCGCCGCCGCTCAGGCGATCCAGCTCGAGCTCGGCCCAGCGCTCCTCCTCCGTGGCGGGCATCTCGATGTAGGCGGTGTCGCCGTCGACGATGATGCGCAGCTCGCCCTGCGGTCCCTCGAAGGTGAACAGCCGCCGCTCCTCGGCGAAGTCCTCCTCGCCCTCGGCGGTGACGGGAGCCTGGCCGTCGGTGCCGGTGCCCTCCGTCGCCACGGTGAGCGTGAAGCGGGCGGTGTCCTCGTCGACGGTGGCCTGCGCCGCCTCCGCCACCGCCTCCAGCGCCTGCTCGTCGACCTCGCCGGAGGTTGCGGTGCTGGTGGGCGAGGGTGTGGCCGTCTGCGTCTCCGTCGCCGTGTCCGTCCCGTCGCCGGAGGCGCAGCCTGCCACGGCCAGGCCCAGCAGCAGGACGATCGCGAGCGGCGTGCGGGGTCGCATGGGGGCTCTCCTGGCGGTTCTTCAGGGGCGGTGGGCGTCCGTGAGGGGCTACCCCTGCGCGCGCGGCGTCATTCGCCTCCGGCGCCTTCCGGGCCGACCAGCCCTTCGAGGACGCCGCGCACCACCAGCCGCCCCTCCTGGACCTCGACCTCGCGAGCGGCGGGAGCGCCGGGCTGGTCGGACAGGTCGACGCGCAGGCCGCCCGCGCCGAGCAGCGCCGACAGGGCGTCGCGAGGCTCGACGACCACGGCCCCGTCCCGCGCGACGACGTCGGCCTCCACCTGCAGCCCCGCGACGTCCAGCACCGCGATGCCGTCCCGCAGGCTCAGCGAGACGAGCTGCTCGGGTGCGCCGAGGGCGTCGCGCAGCGCCTGCTCGGTGAGGACCGCGGTGAACTCCGCGGTGGCGGCGCGCGGCAGGCGCGCGGCCGACCGGTCGAAGGACACCTCGGTCAGCTCGGCGTCCAGTCTCGCGATGCGCACGCCGCCCTCCACGCGCACGTCCTCCGCGTGCGCGGTCAGGCGGGGCACCTGGCCGAGCAGCACCCGCAGGCCCACGGGCCATCCGTGCAGCTCCACGTCCGTCTCGGTGCCCAGCCGCTCGGCCAGGCGCGCCTCGGCGCGCTGCTCGACCTCGGCCGCCACGACTTGGTCAGCGGCGACCGCCACCACGGCCAAGACGAGCAGGAGACCGATCAGCCAGCGCATGGGACACCTTCGAGTCGGTCGCCGGGCCGGCGAGCCGGCCTCGGCGAGGAGCGAGCGGCTACAGCGTCTCCACCGGCTGGTAGCGGCCGAACACGCCGCGCAGCGTGTCGCAGATCTCGCCGATGGTGGCCATGCGCCGCAGCGCCTCGCGCATCGGGGGCAGCAGGTTGTCGGTGCCCTTGGCGGCCTCGGCCACGGCGCGCAGCGCCTCGTCGACCGCGTCCTGGTCGCGTTCGGCGCGCACCTTCGCCAGGCGCTCCACCTGGCCGTCGCGCACCGCCTCGTCGACGCGCTGGAGCTCCGGTTGGATCTCCTCCTCGACGCGGTAGCGGTTCACACCGACGACGATCTGCTCCTCCCGCTCGATCGCCTTGGCGATCTCGTAGGAGGAGTGCTCCATCTCCGACTTCTGGAAGCCCTGCTCGATGGCGCGCACCGCGCCGCCCATGTCGTCGATCTTGGCGATGTAGTCCAGCGCCTGGCGCTCGATCTCGTCGGTCAGCGACTCGATGAACCAGCTCCCGCCCAGCGGGTCGGCGGTGTAGGTGACGTCCGTCTCGTGGGCGATGACCTGCTGCGTGCGCAGGGCCAGCAGCGCCGATTTCTCCGTGGGCAGCGCCAGCGCCTCGTCGAACGCGTTGGAGTGCAGCGACTGGGTGCCGCCGAGCGTCGCGGCCAGCGACTGGATCGTCACCCGGATGAGGTTGACCTCTGCCTGCTGCGCGGTGAGCTGCACCCCGGCCGTCTGCGTGTGGAAGCGCAGCATCTGGCTCTTGGGGTCGGTGGCGCCGAAGCGATCCCGCATGACGCGCGCCCAGATGCGCCGTGCCGCGCGGAACTTCGCCACC
>DATMKC010000236.1:0-2063 GCA_035553555.1 Egibacteraceae bacterium
GGGTTCCACCGTGTGAAAGAAGCGCAGGTGTTCTCGGGGACCGCCGGCGACGCGCACCCACGAGGGGGACGCACCAGCTTCGGCTTCGTACCGGAAGCCCAACGCCCACAGGCACTTCTGCGCTTCGAGAAGCACTCTCGACTTGTTCGCCCGCAAGCGCAGACTCTTCCCGTCGTGCGAGCCCGCCACGTCGAACAGTGCCGCCAACAGCCCCTTGCGCCACTCGTCCGAGGCCTCGTCCGGCCAACCCATCAGGTGCGCGAGCTCCCTTCCCGGTACCGGCTTGACGTCCCGTTCCAGGATTTCGACGAAGCGCCGCCCGGCCGGCGCGTCCACCGTTCCGCTCCCGACGACGGAGATGAGCCCGTGCACGTAGCCGCGCCGGTAGTCCTCGTCCTGTTTCGGCGGCGCCGCGAATCCGCCGAAGCCGCGAAGCGAGTTGTTCGTCGTCAAGTGCGGGCGGCAGTCCGGTCCTCGACCGGCGCCTGCAACATGCTTCCAGCCTCGCTCGGTGAGAAACCGGTGATCGGCACTCGCGACAAGCGTCGTGCCATCTTCCAGCCTGATGCGATACGCCTCCTTCATGGTCGACCACTGGTCGCGCACCTCGGTCACCACGTAGCGGCGATAAGCCCCCCTGCGCTCAGTGCCATACACGCGATCACCGGATCGCACTTCGGCTATCGGTTTGAGGCGACCGTCCGCCATGAGAATTGGGGTGTCGCCGCCCACACAGTAGGCACAGGCATGACTGCATCCCCGGTACGGGTTGATGCTCCACTTGAACGGCATGCCCTGGACGCGGTTGAGCGCGGACTTCGCCTCGACCTCCAGGAAGGTCATGCCGGCGAACTCGGGCGTGTCGAACGTGCGCGTGCGCTCCACCTTGAGCGGCAGCGTGGGCGCCGCCTCGGGAAGGGCAACGGACGGCCCGGGGCCCCCACCCCGGGCCGCCATGCCCCGCTGCAGGTCGGCCAAGGTTGAGAAGGCGGCTGCAGCGTCGGAGGTCGACATGGCGCGCAGTATCGAACACATGTTCGAGGCCTGTCAAGCCCCTTTTCCCCGCTCGAGCCGGCGCACCCGCCGCTCCACGCCGGCCGGGACCACGCGCCGCTCGCGCAGCACCCACGCCCCCCTGGTCAGCGCCTCACCCAGGCCGGCGCGCGCGTCGGCGTCGCGCAGCCCCGCGCCCAGCGCGGCCAGCGTGTGCCCGGCCACCGCCGACAGCGGGCGGCGCAGCCACGCCGCCCACAGGGCGTTGCGCCGCTGGATGCGACGGCGACGCGACGGGTTGCGGCTGGGCGAGGGGTGATGGTGCGCGACCACGTCGTCGACGTAGGCCAGGCCCCAGCCGGCCGTCGCGAGGTCCAGCGCCAGCAGCTCCTCCTCGCCGCCCACCAGGAAGCGCTCGTGGAAACCGCCCGCCTGCAGGAAGGCGTCACGGCGGACCACCGCGCCGCAGGCCACGAAGCCCAGCACAGACGGGCCGGGCAGGTCCGGCTCGGTGCCGAGCGGCGAGGCCGCCATCGCGTCGCACACCGGGTCCAACTCCTCCCGCGCCCCGACCAGCATGCGCGCCGCGAGCAGACCGAGGCGCGGGTGAGCGTCGAAGTGCTCCGCCGCCCGGGCCAGGGCGCCCGGCGCCCACCAGGAGTCGTCGTCGCTGAACGCCACCAGATCCGTGGCGGCCTCGCGCGCGCCGGCGTTGCGGGCGGCCGCACCGATGTTGCGGGGCAGGACGACGACGCGCACGCCGGGAAAGCGTGCCCGCACCATCTGGGCCGTGCCATCGGTCGAGGCGTTGTCGACCACGATCACCGGCGACGCCGGCGAGAGCCCGGCCAGCCGCTCCAGGGCATCGGCCAGGCCACCGCGGCGGTTCTGCGTGGCGACCACGACGGTCACGCGTTCGGACATGCGATCTCCATGGTGGCGGGCACGATGTCCCTTCCCCGCCGGGCCGGCCCCACACGCGCTCCGGCCGCGAAGACGGCCGGTCAGGAAGCCAGCCGGCGCACCGGCCGGCGCTCCAGGCGCCATTCGGGGAAGCCGCCCTCCAGGCG
>DATMKC010000237.1:0-2891 GCA_035553555.1 Egibacteraceae bacterium
ATCATGGGATCCGCACGCCGTCAGGCCAGGAGCTGACGGAGCTGCTGCACGTCGCCGTCCACGACCACCTCCGCCAGCGCACCACCTACGAGGGACAGGTGCGGCGGGACGTGCCCGCAGTCGACGTCCAGCACGACCGGCACGTCCAGGTCGCCCAGCACGCTGCGCACCGCGTCCCGCTGGGTGAACCCGTCGCTGTCCGGCGCCGTCGTACGGCCGACGAGCACGGCGTTCGCGTGGTCGAACCAGCCGGCCAGCCGCATCCGCCACAGGTGCCGGGCGATGGCCAGCGCGGGCTCCTCCGCGGCCTCCAGGTGCAGCACCAGCCCCTCCGGGGCGTGCTCCTCGGCGAAGGCCCGCACGTCGCCGTACGGCGTGCCGGCCAGGACCGAGACGGTCTCGATGCAGCCGCCGACCAGGCGGCCGCTCGCGCGCACCGGGCGCTCGTCCAGGGGCTGCCAGCCGCCGGTGCTGTCCCACGTCCGCTCGACGACGGCCGGGTCGTCCTCCCAGTCGTCGTGCCCGTGCGCGCGGTGCTGCCGTGACGCGCCCTGGGTGACGCTGTCGCCACGCGGCAGGGTCACCACGTCCAGCCAGTGCGCCAGGGGCTCGGGCGATCGGTACGGGCTGTCCAGGAGGTTGTGCCCGTGCAGGGTCGCCCAGCCGGCCGTCACCGTCAGCGGCAGCAGCACGGTGCTCAGGTCGCTGTAGCCGACCACCCAGGTCGGCTCGGCCTGCCGCAGCGCGTCGAGGTCCAGGTGCGGCAGCACCTCGACCGCGAGCTCGCCGCCCCACGGCGGGACGACGGCGCGCACCTGCGGGTCGAGCAGCATCGCGGTCAGCTCGGCAGCCCGCTCGCCAGCCGGAGCGCTGACGACGCCGGCGCCGCTCATGCACTCCCCCACCCGCGCGCGGTAGCCCTGCGCGCGCAGGTGCTCGAGGCAGAGCTCCAGCCGGGGCCGCAGCGCCTCCGGCACGCCGCTGGACGGCGAGGTGACCCCGATGAGGTCACCGGGCTGCAGCGGCTCCGGGAAGCGGACGGTCACACCGGCAGCCTGTCAGCCGCGTCGACCGCGTTCCGTGATGAGAGCCGGCTCTGCCGACGCGGGCCCACGGCGCCGGATCCTGCGTCGCGGTCCACGGACGGCGACGCCGCCGAGGGTGGGTCAGTCGCGCGCGGACGACCGCGCCGAGTCGGCCCGGCGGTCGCGGCCCGAGGTCACCTTGCGCAGGCGCGCCCGCGCGGGGAGCACGGCGCTCTGGACGGTGGCGGAGTCGGCCTGGCCGCGGTGGCGCGGCTCGGTGGCGGAGCCGGTGCTGGCGGTGCGGCGGCGCCGGCGGGCCGACGACACGGCGACGATGACTGCGGCCAGGAGGAAGGGCAGGGCCAGCAGGACGAGCAGCAGCGGGGTGTCCATGGCGTCCTCTCAGGGCGGGCCGGACGACCCACCGTCACAGCGTTCGGCAGGGACCTCCGTCAGGTTCGGTACGCGGTGCCGCCCGGCGGCGCGACGACGGCGGCCGCCGGAGGCGCCGCTGCCACCGGGCCGCTGCGGGCCTCCTGCCTCCCGGCAGCTCCGGCCATGACCCAGGCTCGCCCGACCCGCGGCCGTGGTCAGGGCTGCCGGGACGCCAGCGCTGGGCGCATGGCTCCGCGCAACGGCGACGGCCGGCCCGCAGGTGCGGACCGGCCGTCGTACGAGCGCGTGGGCCTAGTCGCCCAGGAACTTGTGCACGCTGGTCGGCCGCTCCCCCATCGCCTCGAGGGCGCCGAGCGTCTGGGCCTGCGAGCGGTTCATGCCGACGTAGTACTCGAACAGGAAGCCCATCACGGTCACGGCCAGGCCGAGGGCGCCCATCAGGACCAGGAACGGGCCGATGATCAGCCCGAGGCAGGTCACCGTGAACGCGCCCGCCATCGCGATCGGCCACCACGAGTGCGGCGGGAAGAAGCCGACCTCACCAGAGCCCTCGCTGATCTCGGCGTCCGGCCGGTCCTCCGGTCGCGCCTCCATGCGGCGGGCGGTGAACAGCAGGTAGTAGCCGACCATGAAGGCCAGGCCGATGGAGAAGGCCAGGCACGCGGTGCCGGTCGGGTCGCCCGAGAGCACCCAGTAGACGATCGTGACCGGGACGAGGAACAGCGCGATGAAGCCGAACAGGTAGCCCTCGATCTTCATGTCACTCGCTCGCCGTCTTGCCGGGCGCCATGGACGCGTCGTCGGGTGAGGCGTGGAAGTCGGCGTTCCCCGCGATCTGCGGGTAGTGCAGGTCGAACGCCGGGCGCTCCGAGCGGATGCGCGGCATCGTCACGAAGTTGTGCCGCGGCGGCGGGCAGGAGGTCGCCCACTCCAGCGAGTTGCCGAAGCCCCACGGGTCGTCCCCCACGGCCTTCTGCCCGCGGCGGAAGCTGACCCACACGTTGTAGAGGAACGGCAGCGTCGAGGCGCCGAGCACGAAGGCGCCGATGCTGGAGATCGTGTTGAGGGTGGTGAAGCCCTCGTACGCCGCGTAGTCGGCGTAGCGCCGCGGCATGCCCTCGTTGCCGAGCCAGTGCTGGACCATGAACGTCAGGTGGAAGCCGACGAACAGCGTCCAGAAGTGCACCTTGCCGAGCCGGTCGTCCATCATCCGGCCGGTCAGCTTGGGGAACCAGTAGTAGACGCCGCCGAAGAAGGCGAACACGACCGTGCCGAACAGCACGTAGTGGAAGTGCGCCACCACGTAGTAGGTGTCCGAGACGTGGAAGTCGATCGGCGGGCTGGCCAGCAGCACGCCGGTGATCCCGCCGAGCAGGAAGGTGATGAGGAAGCCCATCGAGAACAGCATCGGCGTCTCGAAGGTCAGCTGCCCTCGCCACATCGTGCCGATCCAGTTGAAGAACTTCACGC
>DATMKC010000238.1:0-3372 GCA_035553555.1 Egibacteraceae bacterium
GACACGCAGCGTCCGTACGTGCCGTCGTCCATGCGGTCCAGCGCCCGGTCGATGGCCGACAGCAGGCCGCGGGCGTTCTGCGCCAGCGACATGGTGCGCTCCCGCTCGAACGTGGCGGTGCCGCTCTCGGCGTCGTCGTCCGAGCGGGCCTTCCAGGACTCGTCCGCGAAGTCCGCGTCGAGCTGTGCGATCTGCGCGCGCAGCTGGATCTGCTCGGCCTCCAGATGCTTGCGCAAGGCAGCCAGCTTGCGCTTGGGCAAGCCCTTCGGGGCCCTCTTGGCGGCGCTGTCTGCCATGGTGGGCGAGTCTAGCCGTCGCCCCGCTCGGCGGCCGCGAGGCGCCCCGCCGCCTCGGATGCGGACAATCCGGACAGGCTGAACGTCTTGACGCGTGACGTGGCGCCGGAGACCAGCTCGACGTCGCGCGGCGCCAGGCCCGTCGCGGCGGCCACGCGCCGCAGCGCCTCCGCGTTCGCTTTGCCGTCCGCCGGCGGGGACGACAGGCGCAGCCGCGCCGCCGGGCCGCCGGGCGCGTCCTCGGCCACGCCGTCGAAGCCGGGCGACGACGAGCGGGGAACCACCCGGACCCGGAGGCGCGCCCCGCCCGGCCGGTCCCGCACCGCCCGGCTCCAGTCGTGGCTCATGCGTGCGACGCTAACATCCGGCGGAACACGACAGGAACCGAAAGGACCACCAGACGTGGGCTTCCCCGAGGTCGACCCGCAGCCGGACTTCCCGGCGATCGAGCAGCGCGTGCTGGACCGCTGGCGCGAACAGGACGTGTTCGCCCGCCAGCTCGAGCTGCGCGCCGACGGGCCGCTGTTCCGCTTCTACGAGGGGCCGCCCACCGCCAACGGCCGCCCGGGCGTGCACCACGTCGAGTCGCGCGCCTTCAAGGACATCTTCCCGCGCTACCGCGCCATGAAGGGCTACCGGGTGCCGCGCAAGGCCGGCTGGGACTGCCACGGCCTGCCGGTGGAGCTGGAGATCGAGCGGGAGCTCGGCCTGGCGCGCAAGCAGGACATCGAGGACTACGGCATCGAGGCGTTCAACGCGCGCTGCCGCGAGTCGGTCACCCGCTACGTCGGGGACTGGGAGCGCCTCACCGAGCGCATCGGCTTCTGGGTGGACCTGTCCGACGCCTACTGGACGATGTCCACGGACTACGTCGAGAGCGTGTGGTGGTCGCTCAAGCAGCTGTGGGACAACGATCTGATCTACCAGGGCCACCGCGTGGTGCCCTACTGCCCGCGCTGCGGCACGGCCCTGTCCGACCACGAGGTGGCGCTTGGCTACGACACGGCCACCGACCCGTCCGTGTACGTGCGCTTCCCGGTGCTGGACGGCGCGCTGGCCGAAGAGGGCGCGGACCTGCTGGTGTGGACCACCACGCCGTGGACGCTGATCTCCAACACGGCCGTGGCCGTCGGCGAGGGCATCCGCTACGTGCTGGCGCGCGACGCCGACGGGCACCGGGCCGTGGTGGTGGCCGCGGACCTGGTGGAATCGGCGCTCGGCGAGGGCGCGCAGGTCCTGCGCGACGTGCCCGTGGACGAGCTCGTCGGCCTGCACTACCGCGGCCCGTTCGACTACGCCCAGCCCGACGAGCCCCACGGCGCGTGGCGCACCGTGCTGACGGGCGACTTCGTGAGCACCGACTCCGGCACCGGCATCGTCCACCTGGCGCCGGCGTTCGGTGAGGACGACATGCGCGTCGCGCGCGCGGCCGGACTGCCCATCGTGAACCCCGTGGACCTGGAGGGGCGGTTCGACGAGCGCGTGGCGCCCTGGACGGGGCAGTTCGTCAAGGACGCCGACCCGTCCATCGTCGAGGCGCTGCGCGAGGCGGGGCTGCTGCACCGCGCCGGCACCTACGAGCACACGTATCCGTTCTGCTGGCGCTGCAAGACCCCGCTGCTGTATTACGCCAAGCCGTCCTGGTACATCCGCACCACGGCCATCCGCGACAAGCTCCTGGCGGAGAACGCCAAGGTCGACTGGCACCCCGAGCACATCCGCGACGGGCGCTACGGCGACTGGCTGTCCAACAACGTGGACTGGTCGCTTTCGCGCGAGCGCTACTGGGGCACGCCGCTGCCGCTGTGGCGCTGCGAGGGCTGCGGCGACGTGGAGGCGATCGGCTCGCGGGCGGAGCTCGGTGCGCGCGCCGGGCGCGACCTGAGCGAGCTCGACCCGCACCGGCCGTACGTGGACGACGTCACGATCCCCTGCGGCTCGTGCGAGGGGACCAAGCGGCGCGTGCCGGAGGTCATCGACGCCTGGTACGACTCCGGCTCGATGCCGTTCGCGCAGTGGGGCTACCCCCACAAGGCCGGCAGCGAGGAGCTGTTCGCCGAACGGTTCCCGGCCGACTACATCTGCGAGGCGATCGACCAGACCCGCGGCTGGTTCTACTCGCTCATGGCGGTGTCCACGCTGCTGTTCGACGCCAACAGCTACCGCACGGTCGTGTGCCTGGGCCACATCGTGGACGCCGAGGGCAAGAAGATGTCCAAGTCGCTGGGCAACATCCTGGACCCGTGGGAGATCCTGGACAGCCGCGGCGCCGACGCGCTGCGCTGGCTGCTGCTCACCGACGGCTCGCCGTGGGTGGCCCGCAGGGTGGGCCCGGAAGCCGTCGACGAGGTGATCCGCAAGTTCCTGCTGACCCTGTGGAACACCCAGAACTTCTTCCTCACCTACGCCCGCATCGAGGGCTGGACCCCGGCGGCCTCGGCCGCGCCGCCCGTCGCGGACCGGCCCGTCATGGACCGCTGGGTCCTAAGCGAGCTGCACCGCACCGTGACCACGGTGGACCAGGCGCTGGACGCCTACGACTCCACCACGGCCGGGCGCGCCATCGCCGCGTTCGTCGACGACCTGTCCAACTGGTACGTGCGGCGCAGCCGGCAGCGCTTCTGGCGCACGCGCGACGACCTGGACCGCGCCGACATGGAAGCGGCGTTCTCCACGCTGCACGAGTGCCTGGTGACCGTGGCGGCGCTGCTCGCGCCGTTCACGCCGTTCGTGGCGGACCACCTGTGGCAGGCGCTGGTGACCAGCGTCGACGAGGGCGCCCCTGACAGCGTGCACCTGGCCGACTTCCCGCGGCCCGCGCCGGGCCTGGCCGACGAGCGGCTGGCCATGGCCATGCGCGCCGCGCGCCAGATCACCGAGCTCGGCCGCCGCGCCCGCAACGAGGCCAGGATCGGGGTGCGCCAGCCGCTGGCGCGCGCCGCGATCACGCTGCCCGAGGCGGATCGCGCGGGCTGGGACCTGGTCGCCGGCGTCGTGGCCGAGGAGCTGAACGTCAAGGCGCTGGAACTGGCGTCGGCCGACGCCAGTTCCAGCGCCTTGACGTTCAGCTCCTCGG
>DATMKC010000239.1:0-5988 GCA_035553555.1 Egibacteraceae bacterium
AGCGCGACCACCTCGGCCGGCAGGTCGCCCTGGGCGGCGTGCACGACGAGCGCGTCGCCGATGCGCAGCCGCAGGCCGCGGATCTCGATCTCATGGCCGACCACGCGCGCCACCGCCCCGGCAACCCGCCAGGGCCGGACCTCGCGCACCGCCGCGACGCTAGGCATCGAGCACCTCGCGCACCAGCTCCATGGCGCCGGCGAAGGTCAGCTCCGCCCGTGACCACGGCCCCTCGACCCGGGCCTCGCCCGGCTGGAGCGACGCGTCGGCCTCCACGCGGACGTTGCGGGCGCCGACGATGCCGCGCTCGACCACGGGCGCGTCCTCCGGGTGCACCAGAACGCGCAGCGGCTCGTCGTCGAGCTGCTCCAGCGTCGAGCGCACGCGCTCCAGCAGCACCATCCCCCCGTCGTGGGGCTCATGGCCGATGACCTGCTCGGCGACCGCCAGCGCCAGCTCCACGATCTCGGCGGACCGCGCGGCGCGCGCCTCCGCCAGGCGCACGGCGGCGTCGCGCGCGGCGCCGCGGATGATCTCGGCGAGCTGCTCGGCCTCGGCGTAGGCCTCGCGGCGACCGACCGCCATGCCGTCGGTGAAGCCGCGCTCGTAGGCGGTGGCGGTCGCCTCCTCCACGCTGGCGCGCACGACCGGGTCGATGTCCAGCGGGTCGGGAACCGCCACGGTGAGGTGACGCTCGGCGAGCGCGGGCTGGCGCATGACCCTACTCAATGACGTCACCGCCCTCGCCGCCGCGCTTCACGATGATCCGGCCGTCCTCCTCCAGGCGGCGGATGTGCCGCACGATCTCGCTCTGCGCCGCCTCGACGTCGCGGACGCGCACGGCGCCGAGCACCTCGAGCTCCTCGCGCAGGGCCTCGGCGGCGCGCTGGGACACGTTGCTGAGGATCTTGTCGCTGACCGTGTCCGTGACGCCCTTCATGGCCAGCGCCAGCGTGGAGGCGTCGATCTCCCGCAGCACCTCCTGCACGGCGCGGTCGTCCAGCAGCACGATGTCCTCGAAGACGAACATCAGCGCGCGCACTTCCTCGGCGATGTCCGGGTCCGTCGCCTCCAGCCCCGCCAGGATCAGGCGCTCCGTCTGGCGATCCGAGGAGTTCAGGATCGACGCGAGGTCCTTCACCCCGCCCTTCTTGGACAGCTCCTCGCGGCCGCGCACCGAGCCGAAGCGCGTCTGCATCGCCGTCTCGACCTGCGCGATGACCTCCGGCGACGTCGATTCCATCGTCGCCAGGCGGAACGCCACCTCACGCTGCACGTGCTCCGGCAGCCCGGCGATCACCCGGGCGGCGTTGCCCGGCGGCAGGTGGGCGAGCACCAGCGCGACGGTCTGCGGGTGCTCCTCCTGGAGGTACTGCACGAGCTGCGCCGGGTCTCGCTGGCGCAGGAACGCGAAGGGCGACACGGACACCGCCGCGAGCAGGCGCTCGATGATCCCGTCGGCCTCGGAGCCGTGCGTGCGCCGCAGCAGGTCGCGCGCGAAGTCCACGCCTCCCTTGAGGATGAACTGGTGGGCAACGGCCTCGGCGTGGAACTCCCTGAGGATCTGCCCGGCGTCCTCGGCTTTGACCTGGCCGAGCGTGGCGACCTCCAGGGCCACCTGCTCCTGCTCGGCGTCCGTCAGGAACGCCATGATCTTGGACGCCGCCTCCGGACCGATCGCGACCAGGACCGCGGCGGCCTTCTGGGCGCGGGACAGCTGCGTGACGCTGCTCATCGGCGATCAGCCAGCCAGCCGCGCAAGAGCGAGGCGATCTCCTCCGGCTGGCGCTGCACCAGCTCGTGCAGGTCCTGGGTGACGTTGGCCTCCGGCGTCGCGCCTTCCAGCGAGCCCACTTCCACCATCTCGGGCTCACCGCCGGCGCCCAGCTCCACGCGGCCCCACATCGGCTGGTCCGCGACCGTGCGCCGGCGTCCGCGGCTCATCAGGAACAGCGCCACGCTGACGAGCAGCAGGACGAGTCCGGCGATGGCCCGCGGCAGGAGATCCGTCAGGAAGCCGGTGAGGCCGGTGCCGGCCTCCTCGGCCTCGTCCAGCGTGGGGAACGGCACGGTGGACACCGCGAGCGTGTCGCCCCTGGCCGGATCCAGGCCCAGCGCCGCGCTGACCAGCTCCTCGACCTCCGCCACCGGCGGCACGTCCACACCGGTGAGCGAGCCGTCGTCCATCACGATCGCGACCGAGAGCTTCTCGATGCCGCCGGGGGCGGCGTCGGTGCGCTCGAGCAAGCGGTCCACAGCGAACTCCCGCGAGGCCTGCTCGCGGTCGTAGTCCGTCTCGCCCTGCGTCACGTTGACCGGCCCGCCGTCCACGCCCACGAGTCCGCCCGGCGCGACACCGCCGTCGGTGCCCGCGAAGGTCTCGTTCTCCGTGGCCTCGCTGCGCATGACGCCGTCACCGGGGCCGAAGGTCTCCTGCTCGATCGTGCGTTCGTCGTAGTTGAGGCTCGCGCGCACGACCACGGCGGCCCGGTCGTCGTTCGTGACGCGCGCCAGCAGGGACGACAGGTCCGCCGCGAGCGCGGACTCGAACTCGCGGGTGTGCCGGAGCTGGCGGTTGGTGATCCCGGCCGGCCCGCTGGTGTCGCCGGGGGCGTGCAGCACGGTGCCGTCCGCGTCCGCGACCGTCACCTCGTCGGGCTCGAGCCCCTCCACGGCGGAGGACACCAGGAAGGTCACGGTGTCGATCTCGTCGACGCTCAGGTCCCGGCGCGTCTGGAGCAAAACCGAGGCGGTGACGGGAAGCTGCTCCTCACGCTCCACGAAGAGCTGCTTGTCCGGCATGACCAGGTGCACGGTGGCCGCCTTGACGGGCTCCATCGCCCCCAGCGTCTTGGACAGCTCGCCCTCCAGCGCGCGCTGGTAGTCCACGCGCTGCTTGAAGTCGGAGACCGACAGCCCCTGCGAGTCCAGGATCTCGTAGCCCTTCGGCGTCGGCCGGCCCGACAGGCCCGCCTGGGCAAGGCGGGCGCGCGTGGTGTAGAGGCGCTCGCGCGGCACCAGGATCGTCGACCCGCCGCCTTCGAGCTGGTACGGCACGCCCTGGCTCTCGAGCTCGTCGATGGCCTCGGCGATCGTGCCGTCGTCCATCCCGGAGTACAGCACCGTCCACGACGGCGCGGTCACCCAGCGCGCGAACATGAGGCCGCCCATGAGCAGGCCCGCCGCCGCGGCGACGATGACCACCCGGTGCGCCAGGGGCAGCGCCCGGATGAACTCGGAGAATCGGTCCCGCAGCTCCATCCGCTACACCTGGATCCTCATGATCTCCTGGTAGGCCTCCACCGCGCGATTGCGCACCTGCACGAGGAGGTCGACCTGGACCTGCGCCTTCGCGCTGGCCGCCATCAGATCGTGGATCTCCGCCGGCCCACCGGACGCGATCGTCTGCGCCACCTGGTCCACGGCCGCCTCGGCGTTGGAGACGTTCTGCAGCCCGGCCTTGACCATCTGGCCGAAGTCCTGCCCGCCGCCGGGCACGCGTGGCGCCCCGCCGACGTTCGGCAGCCCGCCGAAGACGCCCGGGCCGACGGCGCCGATGCCGGGGACCGCCATCAGCGGTTCCCCAGCCGGAGGGCGCTCTGATACGCCTCGTGGCCGCTCTGGATGACCTTCATCGAAAGCTGGTAGCTGCGCTGCGCCTGGATGAGGTTGACCATCTCCGCGGGCATGTCCACCACCGGCATGTTGACGTAGCCGCCCTCGTCGGCGAGGGGGTTCCCGGGGTCGTAGACCCGCATGGGATCGCCCGCCTGATCGTGCACATCGGCCACGCCGACGCCGAACGCGCCGGTGCCGTCCTGCGAGGTGAGCGCGCGCGCCTCCACGACCCGGGCGCGGAACGGCTCCTCGTCGCCGGGGCGCACCGTGTTCACGTTCGCGAGGTTGTGGGCGACGTTGTCCAGCCAGTAGCGGGAGAAGCCCGCCCCGGTGCGGCCGATGTCGATGATGGAGAACGTCATCGCGGCATCCCGTTGATCGCCGTGCGCAGCACGCCCACCTTGAAGTTGTAGGCGTTGACCATCGCGTCGCGCATGAGGTTGTCCTTCATGAAGCCGACGAGCTCGGTCTCCAGGTCCACCGTGTTGCCCTGCTTGTTGGGCAGCCCGTCACCGGGCACCACGGCGGGCGCGGGGGCGCGCTCGGGGGAGCCGAAGGCCAGCGCCGCGCGCAGCGACGACTCGAAGTCGACCTTCTTGGCCGCGAAGCCGGGCGTGTTCACGTTGGCGATGTTGTGCGCCCGCGTGTCGGCGCGCGTCTTCAACCCGTCGAGTGCGTACTCGACGGCCCGCATCGTGCTGTCGCTGATCGGCAACATGCGCCACTCTCCCACAGCCGCGGGACCGCCAGGGAAAACAGCAAAGGGAAGACGCAAGCGTCTTCCCTGACCCTTTGGCGATCCAACTCGGTTGTCCTGCACGATGACCGGTCGGCCGCAGGAGAGCAGAAGTTAAGGGAATCCCGAGATCGGTCGTCCTCGGCGTGCGAAGCCCGGTCAGCGCCTCCGCTGCTGGCGGGCGTACGCGCTCACGGCGGCGCCCTTGCGGCGGCCCTCGCCGATCTCCGCGGCCGTCGCGCGGAGCGCCCTGTCGAGTCGTTCGCGCAGCCGGCCGGCCCGGTCGGCCAGTGCGAGGGCGCGCGCCTCTCCCTCGGGCCCCAGCTCACCAATGACGTCCCCGGGCGGCGCCCATGGCGGACGCTCCGCGTGCGCCTCCCACTCACCGCTGTCCAGGGCGCCCTCCAGTTCGTCCAGGAAGGACTCCCATTCGTCGAGCGCGGCGGTCCAGTCGATCACGGAGGCGGTCATCCCGTCGCCGCCACGGGCGGGTTGCAGCAGGCCGCCTCCCAGGCGTCTCGAAGGCTGCGGACGACCTCCACGACCGGGTCCAGCAGCGACAGGTCCTTGCTCACGTTCGCGCGGATCAGCCGGTCGAGTGAGAAGTCGTACAACCGTGCCAGGCTCTCCGCGACGGTGCCCCCGCGCTCGCGGTCCAGCGTGACCATCAGTTCGGTGAGGATGTCCTGCGCGCGCTGCAGTTCCCGGTTCACGACCGGGAGCCCTTCCACACCGAGCGGCTCGGCGGCGCGCGCGCGGGCGATGGCGGTCAACACCCCGTCGTAGAGCATCAGGACGAGCTGTGCGGGATTGGCCGTCGTCACCGCCTGCTGCTGGTAGGGGTTCCCGCTCATCGCCGCGTCCCCGCCGCCATGGCGCTGAGCTGTGCCGCCAGCCAGTTCCCCTGCGATGCCAGCTGCCCCATCATCCGCTCCATCGCGGAGAACTGGCGCACCAGCGCGGCTTCCTTGACCTTCAGCCGCTCCTCCATGGCGTCGATGCGGCTCTGGAAGTCGTCGATCTGCTGCTCGATGCCGTCGCGCAGCACCTGGATGCTGCCGGCGGAGCCCTCATAGCCAGAGACCCGGCTCGACACGCGGCCGGCAAGGCCGGTCGTGTAGACCAGGTTGCCGAGGCTGAGCGCCCCGCCCGCGCCCGCCACGTCGGCCGCCGTGGCGGTGATGCGCACCGTCAGCCCGTCGACGTCCTTGCCGTCGTCGTCGATCGTGAGCGTGCGCCCCTTGCCGGTGTAGGACGTGCCGTCGACCGTTGCCACGACGTCCACGCCCGTGTGGGTGCCGGTGAGACCGAACCCTCCGCCTGTGCTGGTGACGTCGAAGGTCACGGCCGACCCATAGCGGTTGTCGGCCAGACGGATGGCTCCGCCGTCATCGGTCGCCGTGATGGTGGTGATGCCTTCCGCCGCGAGCGCGTCGTTGATCTTGGTGATCGCCTGGGCGATGGTCTCGGTGCCGTCCAGGACGGTGTCGGCGCTCAGCCCACCGCTGGTGATGGTCAGCGTCTGGGCCTCGGCCGCATAGGCGGCGCCCGTGACGGCCGCCGTCTGGGCCGCGGTCGTCACAGTGACACCGTAGGTGCCGGGCTGGGTGTCGTCCGTGGCGTTGATGTAGGTG
>DATMKC010000240.1:0-3560 GCA_035553555.1 Egibacteraceae bacterium
AAAAAATTAGCCAAACCCAACCACCAAAGCGGCCAGGTCAACAAAAACTAAAGCACTGGCAAAAAAGCACCCTGTTGAGTTCTCAAAGAACAAACACACACCACAAACAACCCACCACACCGGTGGACCATCCGTAGGGCAACTCCACTACTTTAGCCATCCAGCCCCGGACCGTCAAGCCATAAGGCCGTGGTCCGTGTCACTGGAAGGATCCCATACCTAGCTCCGCCGCGTACGGCGAATCGGGGGAAGCCGTAGACCGGCCGACGGTCATTTCTGACTCATCCGCCCGGCTCCTGCCGGCTTGACCATTCTACCCGGTCGGCTCCGCGATCGCAAACCCGGCTTCCCGGTCGCACCGCACCACCCGGACCAGCAACCCGGGGACCGGGTCTCTGGGGTCCGCCTGGGCGCTCCGACCGTTTTGTCCGGTGCGCCCTGGCAGAGAGAAAGTTACGCGCTACGGTCTGCGGAGTCAAATCGCCTGGTCAGACGCGTGCAGCGCGCCCACGCCCGGGCCGTGTCACAGTGGGCGGATGGCTCCCCCGCCCCAGAACGTCGCCGCGGACGCGCTGCTCGGTCTGCTGTTGCCGCTGTGGCAGATCGCGATCGCGGTCTGCGTGGTCGTCGTGCTGATCGGGTCGGTGCGACGGCTGGCCCGGCGGGGCCCCTCGCGGATGACCACGGCGCTGGTCGTCACCGGCGGCGCCGTGCTGGCCCTGGCGATGATCGGCTGGCTGCTGTCGGGCTGACCGCCGGGGGCGACCGCGGCGGTCAGCCGGTGCCGTACGTCGCCGCGGCGGCCCGCGGCGCGGGCGTCACATGCGGCGGTTGGCCAGGCTCGGCAGCTCGGCGCGGATGCGGTCGAGCCGCGCCAGGTCCAGGTCGGCGAAGGTCACGCCGACCACGTCCGGCGCCTGCGCCACCACGGTGCCCCACGGGTCGACCACCATGCTGCGGCCGAAGCAGGTCCGGCCCGGGTCGTGATCGCCGAGCTGGGCGCTGGCGAGGACGTAGCACTGGTTCTCGATGGCCCGGGCGCGCAGCAGGACCTCCCAGTGGTCGCGCCCGGTGTGCAGCATGAACGCCGCCGGCACCACCAGCACCCGCGCCCCGCCGTCGACGGCCAGACGCCGGTAGAGCTCCGGGAAGCGCAGGTCGTAGCAGACCGACAGGCCGAACCCGACGCCCTCGACGTCGACCACCACCGGCGCCTCTCCGGGGGCCACGCTGCGCGACTCGCGGTAGGACACCCGGCCCGGGATCTCGACGTCGTACAGGTGGATCTTGCGGTACGCCGCGGCGAGCGCGCCGCCGCGGTCGAACACCAGCGAGGTGTTGTACGTGTGGGCGGGGTCGGGCCCCGTCTCGTGGAACGACCCGGCCACCACCCACATCCGCAGCGCGCGCGCCGCGTCGGCGAAGTAGGCCGCGAACTCACCGTCGACCGGCTCGGGCCTGGGCGCCTCGGCCTCGGGGCCGAGGTAGTCCACGTACTCCGGCAGCACGGCGACGTCGGCGCCCCCCGCCGCAGCCCGGCCCAGCAGTTCCCGCGCCTGGCGCAGGTTCGCCAACCGGTCGCCGCGGGCGTTGAGCTGGCAGACGGCTACGCGCATGCGGCCAGCGTAGCCGCGGTCAGGCCGACTTCTCCCCGCGCTCGCGGCGCGGCCGGCGGCTGCCGAACTCCCGCGGCACGATGGTGGGGTTCACGTTCTCCAGCACGACCGCCCGGGTGATCAGGACCCGTGCGGCGTCCGGGTTGCTCGGCACCTCGTACATGACGCTGAGCAGGACCTCTTCGAGGATCGCCCGCAGCCCGCGGGCGCCGGTGCCGCGCAGCATGGCCTGGTCGGCGATCGCCTCCAGCGCGTCGGGCTCGAACTCCAGTTCCACGCCGTCCAGCTCGAAGAGGCGTTGGTACTGCTTGACCAGCGCGTTGCGCGGCTCGGTCAGGATGCTGACCAGTGCCTTGCGGTCCAGGCTGCGTACGCTGGTGATCACCGGAAGCCGGCCGATGAACTCCGGAATCAGCCCGAACTTGAGCATGTCCTCGGGCATGACCTGGGCGAACACGTCGTCCGTCGAGCGCTCCGAGACCGCGCGCAGGTGGGCGCCGAAGCCGACGCCGCCCTTGCCGGTGCGGGCCTCGATGATCCGGTCCAGCCCGGCGAAGGCCCCGCCGCAGATGAACAACACGTTGGTGGTGTCGATCTGGATGAACTCCTGGTGGGGGTGCTTGCGGCCGCCCTGGGGCGGTACGTTCGCCACCGTCCCCTCAAGAATCTTGAGCAGCGCCTGCTGCACGCCCTCCCCCGACACGTCGCGGGTGATCGACGGGTTTTCCGACTTGCGAGCGATCTTGTCGACCTCGTCGATGTAGATGATGCCGGTTTCCGCGCGTTTGATGTCGTAGTCGGCGGCCTGGATGAGCTTGAGCAGGATGTTCTCCACGTCCTCGCCGACGCCACGGCCCTCACCGAGGCCGGCTACGTCGGCGATGGCGAACGGGACGTTGAGGATCTTCGCGAGCGTCTGCGCGAGCAGCGTCTTGCCGCAGCCCGTGGGGCCCAGCAGCAGGATGTTGGACTTCTGCAGCTCGAGGTCCTGCTCCTCGGCCTGCATCATCTGCACGCGCTTGTAGTGGTTGTAGACCGCGACGCTGAGCGTGCGCTTGGCCGGCTCCTGGCCGACGACGTACTCCTGGAGGACCGAGTAGATCTCCCGCGGCTTCGGCAGGTTCTCGAGATCGAACGTGGCGGGAGCGGTGAGCTCCTCGTCGATGATCTCGTTGCAGAGATCGATGCACTCGTCGCAGATGTAGACACCCGGACCCGCGATGAGCTTCTTGACCTGCCGCTGGGACTTCCCGCAGAAGCTGCAGAGGAGCTGCTCGTTGGAGTCCGTTGGCCGAGCCATCACACGAGCCTAGTGGTGCGCGATGACCCTGTCGATGAGGTTGTACTCCACTGCCTCTTCGGCGCTCATGAAGTAGTCGCGCTCGGTGTCGCGCGCGACCTTCTCGAGCTCCTGCCCGGTGTGCAGGGCGAGGATCTCGTCGAGGCGCTTGCGCACGTCGATGATCTCCTTCGCGTGGATCTCGATGTCGGTGGCCTGGCCCTGGAAGGACGAGGAGACCTGGTGGATGAGGATCTTGGCGTTCGGTAGCGCCATGCGCTTGCCCTCCGCGCCGCCCGAGAGCAGGAGCGCGCCCATGGACATCGCGATGCCGACGCAGATGGTCTGCACGTCGGGCTTGATGAACTGCATCGTGTCGTAGATCGCGAGGCCCGCGTAGACCGAGCCGCCCGGCGAGTTGACGTAGAGCGAGATGTCCTTGTCGGGGTCCTCCGACTCGAGGTGGAGGAGCTGCGCGACGATCAGGTTGGCGATCTCGTCCGTGACCGGCGTCCCGAGGAACACGATCCGCTCGTTGAGGAGGCGGGAGTAGATGTCGAACGCGCGCTCCCCGCGGGAGGTCTGCTCGACGACCATCGGGACAAGTGGGCTCATGGTCCTCGCTTTGTTTCGCTTGGCGGGCGGGAATCCTCCCCGGGCTGCGG
>DATMKC010000241.1:0-2343 GCA_035553555.1 Egibacteraceae bacterium
TCAGCCTGGCGGGCGGCGGGGGCGCGAACGCGGAGAGCCTGCTGTTCGGCAGCATCCTTGGCGTGCGCGGGGTCGACGCCGTGGCGGCGCTGGCGGTCGCCGCGGCCGTGGCGCTGGTGCTCGTGGTGGGGTGGAAGCGGCTGCTGTTCACCGCCTTCGACCCCGTGGTGGCGCGCGTCCAGGGCGTGCGCACGCGCGCGGTGCAGCTCGCCCTGGACCTGCTGGTGGCGGGCGTGGTCGTCGCGGGTGTGCGCCTGCTCGGCGTGCTCATGGTGGCCGCCGCCGTCGTCATCCCTCCGGCGGCGGCCCGCCTGGTCTCCCACCGCGCGGGCACGGTCGTGCTGCTGGGCGGGGCGATCGGCGCCGCGAGCCAGGTCGCCGGACTGTTCGTGTCCTGGCACTGGGCGGTGCCGAGCGGGCCGGCCATCGTGCTGATTGCCGTGAACCTATTCCTTTTGGCCGCTTTGGCCACTAGCATCCAGCGCCTGACCAGGCTGGCGCGCGCCAGGCGGTCGGCGGGACCTGCCGGTGGGACGCAGGACGCGCGTCAAGGGAAGGGCTCGGCGGCGTCGCCATGACCGCCAGGACCGTAGGAGCGAACGGAGCGGAACGCATGCGCAAGCCCCTTCTGCGGCTGTACGGCCCCTTCATCGCGTTGGCGCTCGCGCAGGCGCTGTTCATCGCGGTCGCCCCGTCGACGTCGCCCGGCCAGGACGTGGCGTTCGAGCCCGGTGACTACGCGGCGCCCGACGATGTCGGCGAGGAGCTCGCGGCCGGCGACGTGCCGGGCGGCGAGCCCGCTGTCGGCGACGGCATCGAGGCGGGGACTCCGGCGCAGCAGTCCGGCGGCACGGCGGGCACCCCGGGCACCACCGGCGGGGGCCAGTCGCCCGCCGGCCGGCAGGACGGCTCCGCGACCCCCGTCGGCGACACCAGCCACTGCGTGGACGGCCGGCAGCACGGCAAGTACTACCAGGCGCCGCCGTGCGTGCCGAAGTGGAGCGGCGACAACGGCGGGGCCACCGCGCCCGGCGTGACCGGCGACACGATCAAGATCTACTTCTACCGGGAGAAGAAGAACGAGGTCGTCGCGGCGATCCTCCAGCAGGAGGGTCTGCACCGCAGCGACGCCGAGGAAGAGGACTTCGCCGAGGCGATGCAGGACTTCCTCAACGCCCACTACGAGTTCTACGGGCGCAAGATCGACATCCAGGTCCGCTACGGCGACTGCCCGGAGACCCCGCCGGACGTGCCGCTGTGCAAGGCCGAGGCGCGCGAGATCGCCAAGGAACGGCCCTTCATGGTCCTCTGGCCCGTGCCGCTGTACCCGGACATCTTCGACGAGTTCTACAAGCTGGGCGTCATCGCGATCGGCGGGTGGCACTTCGACGAGCGCTACTTCACGCAGCGCCGCCCGTACCGCTACGACGTGTTCATGGACGGCACCCGCACGGCCGACATCGCCGCCGAGTACTACTGCAAGAAGATGGCCCGCCGCAACGCCTCTCACAGCGGGCCGGTGATCCACCCGACCATCGGCGCTCGCGACCAGGTGCCGCGGCGCATGGGCATCATCACGCCGGAGAACCCGGCGTTCCTGGAAGCGGCCAAGCGCCTGCAGCAGCTGGTCACCGCCTGCGATGCGCAGGCGCCCGTGCTGGTGAGCTACGAGTCCAACATCGAGCGCAGCCAGACGCAGGCCAACGCCAACATCTCCGCGCTGATCGACGGCAAGGTCACCACGGTCGTGTGCATGTGCGACCCGATCGCGCCGGTGTTCCGCACGCAGACCGCGACGCGCCAGGGCTACTTCCCCGAGCACCTGCTGAGCGGCTCGGGTCTGCTGGACTACGACAAGCTCGGACGGCTGTACGAGCCGAGCCAATGGGCGCACGCGTTCGGCCCCAGCCATCTGCAGACGTCCCCGGTGTTCGAGCAGACCGAGGCGGCGGTGGTCTGGCGTGAGAGCGGCCGCCCCGGCAACCCCTGCCTGGCCTGCAACCTGCCGTGGGCCTACTACAACCTGGCCGCCGCGCTGATCCAGGGCGCGGGCCCGAACCTCAACGCCGCCACGGTCGCGCGCGCGGCCGACGAGTTCCCCCCCACCGGGGGCTGGCAGCAGACCGGCGGCCGCCCGGAGGTGGTGCTGTCCGACATGGGGCCCGGTGACTACACCGCGGTGTCGGACATCAAGGAGGTCTACTGGTCGCCGACCGCCCCGTCCAACATCGACCGGCGCGCCGGGGCGTACGTGCCGCTGCGCGGCGGCCGCCGCTACCGCGCGGGAGAGCTGGACTCCACCTTCGAGATCCCCGTCCCGACGGACTAGGAGCGGCCCGTGGG
>DATMKC010000242.1:0-2088 GCA_035553555.1 Egibacteraceae bacterium
AGGTCGCCACGGCCAGCGGCCGCACGATCGCCTCGCGCTCGCGCCGCCGCTCGGGCTCCGGCACGTCGTGCCAGGCCACGCGGCGCTTCTCCTCCAGCACCAACGCGCGCATCCGCTCCTCCTGTCACTCCGGCGCGAGGCGAACCGCGGCCTCGCGCTCGATGGCCCGCAGCAGGCGCGGGTAGACGATCCAGTGGCGGAACGGCTTGATCGCCGCCATGTAGGCCGAGCCGCGCCACCCGTTCGGCCGCACGAGCACCGCCATCTGCCCGCGCCAGCCGCCGTCGCCGTCCGACACCCAGCCCAGGTGCAGCACGCCGTGCATCGTGCGGTTGGCGACCTCGGCCGCCCACTCGTCGGCCAGCAGGTACAGCGAGCTGAACGGCAGGGCGTCGAACGCCGGGCCCGGCGCGGCCTCGCGCAGCCCGGCGGGCAGCCGCTCGCGCAGGGAGGCCACACGCGCGCCCAGACCGCCGTCCTCGTCGTCCCAGCCGAACAGGTTGCCGAGCTTCCAGCGCAGCGCCCACAGCAGCCGGGCCGCGCCGCCCAGCCGCTGCGAGGGGTCGCCCGCGGCGAAGCCCTCCACCAGGGCCGGGAACTCATCGGGGCCGCCGGACACCGGCAGCGCCCAGACGTCCTCCAAGCGGAAGTCGGGGACGATCTCGTGGATGCGCCACGGGCGCGACGTGTGCGCGGTGTCGGGCAGCCGCATCGGACGGCCTCCTGTCCCTGGGGGTGCCGCGGCGGAGGATCCATACGGCACCGTATGCCCAGACGCTACCGTATGGCCAGAGCCGCTGTCGACGCCGGGGAACACCATGCCCGCTGCCCCTCGCACCGCCCGTGACACCTGGATCACCGAAGGCCTGCGCACCCTGGGCGTGGGCGGTGTCGACGCCGTGCGCATCGAGAAGCTCGCGCAGGCGCTGGGCGTCACCAAGGGCGGCTTCTACTGGCACTTCCAGGACCGCTCGGCGCTGCTCGACGAGATGCTGGACGCCTGGGAGCGCCTGGTCGTGGACGAGGTGATCGAACGCGTCGACGCGGACGGCGGGGACCCGGACGAGCGCCTGCGGCGCCTGTCCAAGCTCGCCTCCTCCAGCCCGGCGCTGATGGGCATCGAGCTGGCCGTGCGCGACTGGGCGCGCCGGGACGACGGCGTCGCGGCGCGCCTGCGACGCGTCGACAACCGGCGCATGGCCTACCTGCGCTCCCTGTTCGGCGCCTTCGCCTCCGACGAGGAGGACGCCGAGGCGCGCTGCCTGCTGTACTACTCGCTGTGGCTGGGCAACCACTTCATCGCCGCGGACCACGGCGGGCGCCGGCGCGGCGACGTGGTCAAGGCGGCGCTGCGGCTCCTGGGCGCCTCGGCCTAGAGGATCTGGGACAGGAACAGCTTGGTGCGCTCCTCGCGCGGGTCGGTGAAGAAGTGCTCGGGCGTGCCGACCTCCACGATCTGGCCCTGCGCCATGAACACCACGCGGTCCGCCACGGCGCGCGCGAAGCCCATCTCGTGGGTGACCACGATCATCGTCATGCCGGAGGCGGCCAGCTCCTCCATCGCGTCCAGGACCTCCTTGATCATCTCCGGGTCCAGCGCGGAGGTGGGCTCGTCGAACAGCATCACCTTGGGCTGCATCGCCAGCGCGCGCGCGATGGCCACGCGCTGCTGCTGGCCGCCGGAGAGCTGACCGGGATACTTGCCGGCCTGCTCGGGGATCTTCACGCGCTCCAGCATCTGCATCGCGAGCGCGTCGGCGTCGCGCTTGGGCATGCGGCGCACCTGCCGGGGCCCCAGCGTCACGTTCTCCAGCACCGTCAGGTGGGGGAACAGGTTGAACTGCTGGAACACCATGCCGACCTCGCGGCGGATGTTCTGGATGGCGCGCACGTCGTCGGTGAGCTCCACGCCGTCGACCACCACGCGGCCGCGGTCGTGCTTCTCCAGCCGGTTGATGCAGCGGATCAGCGTCGACTTGCCCGAGCCCGACGGGCCGATCACCACGACCACCTCGGTGCGCCCGACCTTGAGGTTGATGTCGGCCAGCGCGCGGAAGTCGCCGAAGAACTTGTCGACGTCCTCCATGA
>DATMKC010000243.1:0-4159 GCA_035553555.1 Egibacteraceae bacterium
CGCCCGTGTGGGGCAGGTCCCCGGCCGGCGTGACCGGGCTGCCGTCGACCGGGTGGCCGTCGATACCCGTCCCAGCGGCGCGGAAGCTTGAGCGCGAGCCCAGGTCGATCGCGCTGATCGCGACGCGGGGCGTCGTGACGCCGTCCAGGGTGTCACCGATCGGCAGGCCGTTGAGCTGGGCCAGCAGGTCGTCCAGGGCGGCGTTGACGTCCACCGGCACCTCCACGCCGGTGACCTCCTTGATCTTGTCCAGCGTGCCGCTCACCAGCGCGCGAGCCTGCACCACCAGGCTGTCGACCACCTGGGTCAGCTTGATCGGCTCGACCGTGAGGTCCAGGCCGCTGACCTTGGCCGAGGCGACCCGGTAGCCCTCCGCCGCGTAGTCCTCGGGCGAGGTGGACATCCGCGGGCCCTCGACGTTGACCGCGTTGGCCGGCACGACGCCCTGGATGGGCAGGGCCGCGAGCACGCCTTTCAGCGTGGCCTCGACCTCACCCACGGCCGCTTGCACGTCGTCGCAGTCGGCGACCTGGCGCGCCCGGCCCAGGATCCGGACGCCGGCGACGTCGCACAGGGTGGTGGCCTTGCTGGAGGTGGCCGTGGCCATCGTGCTGACGCCGAAGGACATGCGGTCCACGCCGATCAGCTCCACGCCGTCCAGGCCGGCCAGCAGCGCCTCGAGGATGCCCTCCAGGTCCAGCTTCACGACCTTCTTGGCGAGGTCCACGATGGTGTCGAGCAGGTCGTCGATCGAGGCGACGAGCGCGTCGACCTCCGCCTGCAGCGCGTCGATCTCGGCCTGCACCGTCTGCGCGCCTTCCCGGGCCACGGTCAGGGCGGCCTGCGCCTCGGACAGCACCTGCTGCTTGGCGGCGACGACGCCCTCCTGGGCGGCGATCTCCTGCTCCACCGCCGCGATCTGCGCCGCGATGTCACTGCAGCCGGGCAGCGCCGGGAGCGTCGTGCAGCCCGCGCTGGCGTACTGGGACACCAGCGAGGCGTGCTCGCTGTTCAGGCTGTCGAGCTCGCCCTGGGCGGCATCGACGCCCGCCTGCGCCTGGTCCACCGCGGACTGGGCGGCCGCGGTGCCGCTGCCCATCGTGGCGCGCAGCACGTCGATCTGGGTCTCGAGGTCCTCGATGGCCTTCTCCGTGCCGACGACCTCGTCGACCGCCGCGGCCAGCTCGCGCACCTGGTCGACCGCGTCGTTGAGCGGGCCGAGGTCCACCTTGATGCCCAGGCCGTCGGCCAGGGCGATCAGCTTGTCCAGCGGGAGCTGGGCCAGCAGATCCGCGGGCAGCACGTCGGTGAGCCCCACGGAGAAGTGCTCGATGACGGCGCCGTTGGTGGTGGAGGAGCCGTCGGCGCCGACCTTGGCGCTCACACCGGCGGCACGGGCCTTCAGGCCCGCCACCACCGCGTCGAGCTGCCCTTCGACGGCGTTGACGACCGACCGCGCGGCGTCCTGGCCGGCGGTCGCGGTGAGGTCACCGACGGTGAGCGAGCCGACGCCGCTGATCGGCACGGTCTTGCCCTCTGCACCGGTGTCCCCGTCGCTGCGCACGGACTGGCCGGAGCCGTCCGGCAGCGAAACCTTGGCGATGGCGAAGGGCTTGCCCTTGCCAACGGGGTTGTACGTGGGGTCGGTGTCGGTCGACGCGAACGAGCGGACCTCCCCGACCGAGACGCCTCCCACGGGCAGGCCGCTGACGGCCAGCTCGGCGAGGTCGACGACGGTGTCGGCGGTTCCCATGGGGACCACGACGGTGGACGCGTTGGCGCTGGTCCCGGCAAGTGCCGAAAGCGCCACAGCCGCAACAGCGGCAATGTACCGGCGATTCATGCTGCACCCCTTGCGCGTCATGGGAGCTCCCCGTGGAGCTCCTTGTGGGGGCCTCGCACCTGGACCTGTCGAGCAGGCCGTGCCTCAGATGTTCGGCTCCCTACAGGCTTCGGTGGCAGGACGAAGCCGCGACATGACGCGCAGGGATGGTTTTGGCATGGCTGACAGGGACTAGCCCGCCGGGCAAATCATGGCAACTAGAGCGATGTGTCACCTGACAAGCCTGGGTCCGCGTCGGCTTAGGGCGTTGGCCGACTGGCTTCGAGGCCAGCGACCGCGCGGAGTGCGTCCAGCCGGGCGTCTACCGCGCGGCGTGGATCTTTGGATCATTCCTCGTAGAGCGCGTCCGGTGCTAGCTACGCCCGTAGGTCCGTGTCGGCGACAAGCGCGAGCCTTCCCTAGACGGTTCACGATGGGACCGCAGTCAGCGCGGAGGCGGGTAGGACGCTATGGAGTTTCATCGTCCCTCCCCTGCACTGTCGGCGGGCACAGCGCCTTGAGCCCTGTTAGCCCCGGCCCAGGAACGGATTCCTGCCGCCCTCACACCGCTCGCGCACCAAGGTCAGCCAGCCGTCGCTGTCTAGCGTGCAGTCGACCAACTCCCAGAACTCTCTAGGGCGGAGCGCGCACTGCCGAGCCATCAGGCCCGCTAGGAAAGAGTCGATCTCTCGGACGCCGTGGCTTACGCGCGTCACGAGGGTGGTTACGCCGTCCACGTCCATCCTGAGCATGACGTGGTGGCTGTCCTCCCGCGCCATGCCCTTAGCGCAGAGCGCGTTGATTACCGTTGCTGCCCCCCGAACCGGCACGAGACCTCTAGGCGCCCAAAGAGGTCAAGCGAGCAAGCAGTGCCATGAGGTCCGGACTCAAGTCCGATTGGCGCGCGAGGGTGTCGCGAAACTCAATCAAAGCTTCGTAGAAGTCCTGAGTCGCTTCAGCGATGGTGTCGCCGACGCCGTGAATGGCGGAGATGGGTTCAACGATTGCGGTATACCCCCCCGTCCGGCGTACTTGGACACGGAGGGGCAACGGCAAGGGCCGGCCCCGCGGACCCTCTGTCAACACCGTTTCGTACATGAATGCCTCAGCCGTGCCCGAAGTGGCACCAAACCACGCATCACGTGGCCCGGTCAGTGACGAGTCCAATGCCCTTTCATCGCTCTCGACCACGAGGCGGCGCGCGGAAGTCGACTGCTGTGTCAAAGTCACCGCTCTAGATCTCCCCGTCGATGTCCAGCTCGGCGTACAGGGCTTCAGGCAGGGCAATCTTCCCAACGTTAGCTTCGTACAGCCGTAGATGCTTACGGATCAACTGGTAGAAGACGAGCGCATGTTGCGGGCTCATGCGAACCACCGCTTGAGCGCGGGCGTCCCCAGGTGAGTTGGTCGTCAGCCCGAATTCGAACACGATCCCGTAGGGGTTGCTACCGATGCGCACAGAGTCGCTGTAGTACTCGGGCGGTCCCTGGAACTGGTCAGCCGACAACTCCTGCACCACTGTCCCCCTAGCGTCGCTGTGAGGGTCGCATAGGACATGTCGGCGGGGAGGCCTGCCCACTGAACCCCTTGCGGCGGAAGCCTAAGGCTTTCCGGCCTCCAGGCAAAGGCCCCTTGGGTTTGTCAGGTGGCACATCGCCCAAATAGGCATATCTCGCCCGTCAGGAGATGGGGTTGCGGCCCAGGCCGGCCTTCTCCCGCCACGCCTGCTCGCGCTCGATGTAGGAGGCGAAGCCCATGCGCACCGCCTCCAGGTAGGTGTCGTCGGCGAGCTGGAGCAACTGGCCGAGGACGCGGTCCAACTCCTCCACCGTGACCGCCTCCACGGGCAGCACGCCCACCAGCAGCACGTCGCCGTCGGCGTCCAGGGCGAAGCGCACGACGTAGCTGCGCAGGTGCCGGCGCAGGAAGAAGGCGTACAGGTCGGCCTGGGCCTCCTCCGGCGCCGTCATGAAGAACGCCTGCAGGCTCAGCGTGCGTTCGCCCACCTCCACCAGCACCGGCAGCGTCCGCTTGCGCTCACCGGCCAGGACGGTCAGCCAGCCGTCGCCGACACGCTCCGCGGACAGCTCCGGCTGGCCCGCGAACCAGTCGGCCACCGCCTGGCGGGCGCGCGCGCCGCTCATGCGCCGCAGGGCGCCGACAGCACCTGCGCGGGCGCCTCCTCCTCCACGACGGCGCGGTACACCTCCAGCGTGGACTCGGCGGTGCGCGCCCACCCGTGTCCTTCGGCGTGCAGGCGGCCGGCCCGGCCGGCGGCGGCACGGCGTGCCGGGTCCAGCAGGTACGGCAACGTGGCACGCGCCCAGGCCTCCGGGT
>DATMKC010000244.1:0-4495 GCA_035553555.1 Egibacteraceae bacterium
GTCGTAGACCGCCGCGGTGAGGCGCACGAGGTGCGCCTCACCGCGGCGGTCTACGACGGCTCGCGCTGGCGCCACCTGGAGCACCGGTTCACCTACCGCAAGCTGGATCTGGCGCGCGGCGACACCGGCGCGGCGGTGCGCGACCTGCAGCAGCGGCTGGGCGCGCAGGGCTTCTGGGCCGGCGCGCCGGACGGCGTCTACGGCACGCTGACGCACCAGGCGGTCATGGCGCTGGAGAAGGCGCACGGCCTGCCGCGCGACGGGGTCTACGACGCGCGCGCCCGCCAGATCCTGGAGGCGGGGGCCGCCAGGCCGCGCGGGCGCACCACGGCCGGCCGCTGGCTGGAGGTCGACCTGGAGCGCCAGCTCGTCCTGGCGGTGCTGGACGGGCACGTGCAGTGGGCGTTCAACGCCTCCACCGGCCACGGCCGCTGGTACGAGTTCAACGGCCGGACGTACCGGGCGACCACCACGACGGGCCAGCGGCGCGTCGTGCGCGAGATCGACGGCATGCGCGAGGCGGAGCGCGGCCTGCTGTGGCGCCCCAAGTACTTCGACGACTCCCGGGGCATCGCGGTCCACGGCTCGACCAGCGTGCCGGCCTACCCGGCGTCATCCGGCTGCGTCCGCCTGAGCTACCCGGCGATGGACTTCATCTGGTCGGCGGGCCTGGCCCCGGTCGGCACCGGCGTCTGGGTGTATCCCGAGAACCACTACGGCTAGACCGGAGCCGACACGCCGGGGGGCGGGGCGCCCATCGCCTTGTGCCACCCGGCCGCCGCGCCGCGCGCGGCCACCAGCCTGGCCACGCCGATGCCGATGCCGCTGGCGGCCGCCCACGTGACCGCCTCGCCCCAGCCGGCGGGCTGGTAGGGGTCCGTGGGCGGGTCGGCGTGCGTGGCGCCGCGCCACGCCGCGTTCAGCAGCTTGCGCACGAGCGCGCCGGCCAGCACGCCGGCGCCGATGGTCACGGCCTTCCAGATGGACTTCTCCATGGTCACTCCCACGGTCGCCTTCAGCTCGGCGGTCATCAGGTCGACGTCCCGCTCCAGCCGCTCGCGGGCGTCCCGGACGGCGTCGACCTTGGCGACCAGGCCGTCACCGCCCTGCGCGCCGCGGCCGGACGCGGGCGTGCCCTTGCCGGCGGCGGTCATCGGCGCAGACGTCGTTTGGCCCACTCGACGTCCTCCTCGATGGTCTCCTTGGTGGTGTCCAGGCCCACGGGCCGGCGCAGGTGGCTCATGGCCACCAACCCCAGCGCCGCGGTGAGCAGCAGCAGGAACGCCGCCACGACGCCCGCGGCCGCCCAGGCCGGCAGCACCAGCGCCAGGGCGAGTCCGGCGGTCACCAGCAGCGCCTGCAGGGCCAGGAACCCGAAGGTGCACGCCGCCACGCCCAAGCCGATCCCGAGGCCCTTCTCCTTGGCGCCCAGGGACAGCTCGGCCTTGGCCAGGTCGAGCTCCGCCCGCACCAGCCGGCTCGCGTCCTCGGCGACGGCCTTGGCGGCCGCCCCGGCGCCCACCGTGGGCGGCGGCCCGAACCGGCGCCGCAGCGCCGCGCCCAGCGGCGGCGCCCCCGCCGGTGCGGTATTTGTCCGATTCGTTAGGGATTTGACAGCGGTGTTCATGTCGGGCGTCTACCCGGAGGCAGGAATGGGGACACCCTTCCACGAAGCTTCACCGCGACGGCGCCGTGCCGTCATGGGACATGGACGCTGCGAATTCGCACCGGCAGCGTGAAAGGCTCACGTTAGGATGGGCTGTCCAGGAACAAAACACTTGCCAGACACAGGGGTCCTCGTCGTACGCTTGCCCGTGGAGCGGCCCCTTCCCCCGGGGAGCGCTGTCGACTTGTGCGCACACCACGTGTCGCGGCCGGTCAATGGCTTTCCCGCGCTTCTCACCTGGCACCGGCTCGTTAGAACCGGCGCCTGACCCCCGTACCAGCGTCAAGAGCGCTCCCGCGCCGCGCGAGACAACGTAAGGAAGGTGACGGCCACCGTGGCCCAGATGGTCGAGGAGATGCCGCTGCACGACCACGTGCAGCTGTATCTGCGAGAGATGGCCCGAACCGCGCTCCTCACCGCAGAGGAGGAGGTCGATCTCGCGAAGCGCTACGAGGCCGGTCTGGAAGCGGAGCGACTGCTCGCCGAGCGCAGGAAGATGACGCCCACGCGGCGCCGCCAGCTGCACCAGGTGGACCGCGATGGCAAGCGCGCCAAGGAGCGCCTGGTCCAGGCCAACCTCCGCCTGGTGGTCTCCGTCGCCAAGCGTTACCAGGGCCAGGGCCTGCCCCTGCTGGACCTGATCCAGGAGGGCAACCTGGGCCTGCTGCGCGCGGTCGAGAAGTTCGACTACCGCCGCGGCTACAAGTTCTCGACCTACGCCACCTGGTGGATCCGCCAGGCCGTGGGCCGCGGTGTGGCCGACAAGGGCCGCACCATCCGCCTGCCCGTCCACATGATGGAGCGCGTGCGCCGCGCCCTGTCGATGCAGCGCGACCTCGCCGAGGCACTCGGCCGCGAGCCCTCCATCGAGGAGCTCGCCGAGGAGCTGGGCGAGGAGATCGCCATCGTCGAGGAGCTGCTCACCTACGCGCGCACGCCCACGTCCCTGGAGACCCCGGTGGGTGAGGACGGCGACGCGGAGCTGGGCGACTTCATCGAGGACCGCAACGCCGAGGATCCGCTGGAGATGGCCGCCAAGGGGTTGGCCCGCCAGGAGCTGCTCGATGTCGTGGCCGGCCTGCCGGAGCGCGAGCGCATCATCCTGGAGCTGCGCTTCGGCCTGCTCGACGGCGAGGCGCGCACCCTGGACGACGTCGGCCGCTACTTCGGGCTGACGCGCGAGCGCATCCGCCAGCTGGAGGCGCGGGCGCTGTCCAAGCTGCGCCACCCCAGCCGCGGCCGGGCTCTCTCCGACACCGCCGCCTAGCCACAGCTTCACCCCCGAGGCGGGTGCATTCCGACGCAGATAGGCGTCGAGGTGCACCCGCTTCGGCGTTCTGGCTGTGGATCAGGTCCAGGCGCGCTCCAGCGCCCGAGGCAGCCCCCAGTGGCCCAGGGCGGTGAGCCGGCCCTTGTCGTCCACGGCGCCCAGCGCCCGCCACAGCGCCACCACGGTCTCGAAGCCGGCCGCCAGCGCCGCCTCCTCGTCCTCGTCCAGGTCGCTCGCCTCGACCTCGGCGCAGTCCCCGATGAGCGCGAGCAGAGCCCCCGGGCTGGCGTCCTGCCCGGCGCCGCCGCGCGCCAGGCCGATCACGGCCCCGGCCCAGTCGGCGGGCTCCAGCGCCGCCCACGCCTCCTCGACCTCGGGCTCCAGGGGCAGGGCCTCGCGCGGCACCACGACGCCGGACGCGAGCTCCAGCCACAGCTCCTCGTCGTCCGATGGCAGCTCGTCGTCCTCCAGGCCGCCCGCCGCCCACAGCACGCCCCAGGGCCAGTCCTCGTCGTCGGAGTGCAGGTGCAGCCGGTCCACGGCCTCGCGCAGCTCCTCGTCCGGCCGCGGCACCTTCAGCCCCTCCAGCGCCTGCGCGACGACGTCCCAGGAGGACGGCTCGGGCGCCTGCCAGCGCACGGCGTCGTCGTCGTCGTCCTCGTCCTCGTCGTCGTCGTCCCGCCCGGCCTCGTCGAGGTCGAGGACCACCTCCAGGTCGTCGTCCTCGGAAAGCGCCTCCTCCAGCACCTCCGCGAGGGCGTCGTCGGGCAGGTACGGCTCGTCGTCCTCGTCGATGCGGCCGTACTGGTCCGGGACGTCGCCCCAGCCGAACACCGGCACCGGCACGTCCGGCTCCTCCTCGATGAGGGTGAACGGGTCCAGACCGGACTGCTCCACGCGGCAGCGGTGCACCCAGCGCTGGCTGGGGTCGAACAGGTAGGTGAAGCGGGACCCGGGCCGCAGGCCCACGTCCTCCAGCGCGCGCGCGTCGCTGTCCTCGGGGGCCGCGTCGGGCATGAGCACCGGGACGGCGGTGGGGTCGCTGGCGACCAGCCGGCCCTCGACCTCGAACTCGTGCGACGGGCTGGGGTCCCAGCGCCCGAACGCCGTGTCGATCGCGTCGGCCAGCTCGGCGAACGTGTGGTCGGAGCGCGCGAGCATCACCCGCCCCGGCGTGGGATCGAACTCGATCCCCTGGCCGTCGGCGAGCACCACACGGATCGTCATCCACTCCGCCATGCCTGCTCCCTCGTTGCCGGACCGCGTCACGCTAGCGCCTGGAGCGCCACGAGGGGACACGGTTTTTCCCCGCGTGTGGCGGAAGAAGCCCCCGGCCCGCACAATCCCGGCATGCCCGTGGCCTCTTCCGTCCCCCTGCGCGCCGCCGCCGTGGTGCTGCTGAGCGGTGTCGGCAACGACGCCGGGAGCCCCGCCGACGCGCGACGGGTGGCGCTGGCGGCCGCGCGCGACGGAGCCTGGGCGCTGCCGCAGGAGTGGCTGGGCGTCGGGGAGACGGAGGTGCAGGCCGCGGCGCGGGTGGCGCCGGGCGCCACCCGCGC
>DATMKC010000245.1:0-3216 GCA_035553555.1 Egibacteraceae bacterium
GCGCCGGCGGCCAGCCGCTACGAGGCGCTGGCGCGCGACCTGCCGCGCCTGGCCGCCGAATGGGCCAACGGCAACGGCTCCTGGGCCGCCGAGCGGCCGCTGGTGGCGGCGGCCCCGCCGCAGCCGGCCGAGCACGTGCCGGGCCAGCTCGCCATCCCGGTCGGCGAGGCGGAGTCCGGGGACGACGCCGTGGTCGTGTCCATCGAGCTCGCCCGCCGCTCTCCCTGACCAATGCGTGCCGGCATGGCGCGTCAAGGCTTGACGTTGACCACTGTGACTTCTTATGTGCGGACATCCGGATGAGCCTGCCCCGTGAGCTGGTCAAGGCGGTGCGCCGCCTGGACGAGGCGCAGCTGCGGCGCCTGGCCATCCTGGTCCGTGGCCTGCTGGAGACCTCCGACGGACCGCGCATCGAGGTCGGCGACCTGCCCGGGATGCCCCACGTCACCTACCGGCAGGAGCACGTGCGCTGCGGCAGGGACTGCGCGGCGTGCCCCCACGGCCCCTACTGGTACGCGTACTGGAAGGAGGGCGGTCGCAGCCGCTCCCAGTACATCGGGCGGGACCTGCCCGCCGACGTGCGGCGCCTGGTCGAGCAGCGCGAGCGCGCCCGGGCGTAGGCCTGTGGACAGCGGGCGACGCGTTCGCCGGGCCTGGGGTAGCGTCGCCGCATGACGATCCGGGCATCGGCACGGGAGGCGCACGTGGGCGCGGAAGGCGCGTGGAGGCGGACGGTCGACCGTCGGTTGTCCCACCTCGAGGTGGACGTGGCGACCCTGAAGAACGACGTCGCCTGGATCCGCCGCCTGGGCGGCGTGATGCTGACGCTCCAGGTCGCCACCATCGCGGCCGTCCTCCGAGCATAGGGATCCCCGATGTGCAATGACGTCGAGGTGAAGGGCACGGACATGGATCAGGACTGGCGGGACTGGCGACGCGGCGTCGACGAGCGGCTTGGCGACCTCACGACGCGAGTCGCGGTGCTCACGCGCGACCTCCGCTGGATCGGCGGGCTCATCCTCGTGGTCCTGATGGCGCAGGCGGGCGCGGACCTGAACCGCTGACAGCGTGTGCGCGGGACCGTGAGGGGAATGGTGCCTCGCGCCGGAGCCTCTAGGATTCCGGCGCCGTCCCCCCTGCGAGGAGAAGCGCACCCGTGGCCGACCTGTCCCGCCTGCACGCCATCGTCAAGGCCTACGACATCCGCGGCGTCGTGCCCGACGACCTCGACGAGGATGTCGCCGAACGCCTGGGCCGCGCGGCGGCGATCGAGCTGCAGGGGGAGGCGGTCGTGGTGGCCCGCGACATGCGCCCCAGCGGCGAGGCGCTCGCCGGGGCGTTCATGCGGGGGGTCCGCGCCGAGGGCGTGGACACCGTGGACATCGGCCTGGCCTCCACCGACCTGCTCTACTACGCCTCCGGCCGGCTGGGACTGCCCGGGGCCATGTGGACCGCCAGCCACAACCCGGCCCGCTACAACGGCCTGAAGCTGTGCCGGGCGGGCGCCGAGCCCGTGTCGCTGGACACCGGCCTGTCGGCGATCCGCGACCGCGCCGTGGCGGGCCAGTTCGCGCCCGCCGGCCAGGAGGGCCGCCACGAGCGCCGCGAGCTGCTCGGCGAGTATGCCGAGCACGTGCTCGGCTTCGTGGACGCCGGCGCCATGCGGCCGCTGAAGGTCGCGGTCGACGCGGGCAACGGCATGGGCGGCCTGGTGGTCCCCGCCGTGTTCGAGGGGCTGCCGCTGGAGGTCGTGCCGCTGTACTTCGAGCTGGACGGCACCTTCCCGAACCATCCCGCGAACCCCATCGAGCCGGAGAACCTCGTCGACCTCCAGCGCGCCGTCATCACCCACGGCTGCGACATCGGCCTGGCCTTCGACGGCGACGCCGACCGCATGTTCTGCGTGGACGAGGAAGGCCGCCCGGTGTCGCCGTCCCTGGTGACGGCGATCATCGCCGAGCGCCTGCTGCGCAAGAACCCGGGCGAGACCGTGCTCTACAACCTGATCTGCTCCAAGGTGGTGCCGGAGACGGTGGAGGCCGCGGGCGGGCACGCCGTGCGCACGCGCGTGGGCCACAGCTTCATCAAGGCGGTCATGCGCGACACCGGCGCCGTGTTCGCCGGGGAGCACTCCGGCCACTACTACTTCCGCGACAACTTCCGCGCCGACTCCGGGCTCATCGCCGCGGTGGTCCTGCTGGAGGCGCTCGGCGAGCACGGCGGGCCGCTGTCGGCGCTGGTGAAGCCCTACGACCGCTACGCCGCCTCGGGGGAGCTCAACACCGAGGTCGCCGACCAGGCCGGGGCGATGGACCGTGTCGCCGAGGCCTACGTCGGCCGCGGCGAGGTGGACTGGGCCGACGGACTGACGGTCAACGGCGACGGATGGTGGTTCAATCTGCGTCCGTCGAACACCGAGCCGCTGCTGCGCCTGAACGTGGAAGCCGACGGCGAGCAGGCGATGGCGCAGGTGCGCGACGAGGTGCTCGACATCGTGCGCCAGTCCTGACGCGGTCCTGACCCGGAGCGGCCGCACGCCGCACCGGTCCGGCAGACGACGACAAGGAGTGAGACGTGGCGGTTGACGCGGGTCTGGTGGAACTGCTCGTGTGCCCGGACTGCCACGGGGCGGTCGAGTACAAGGACCGCCGCGGGCTGATCATCTGCACCGAGTGCAACCTGCACTACCCGGTGCGCGACGGCATCCCGGTGATGCTGGTCGAGGAGGCCACGCGCCCCGGGCGGCGCGCCTCGCGCGACGGCGGCTCGTGAGCCGGACGGACCTGCGCGTGGACCTGGACCGCCACTGGGAGTTCGGCGGCGTCGACCCCGCCGACGCGCTGGGCGACCTGGAGGTCTCACCCGGCCAGTGGGCCGCCGCCGGCGAGTTGCGCGTGCCGGCCCTGGACCTCGGCGGCGTCGACCACGTCGTGCTGACCGGCATGGGCGGCTCCGGCATCTCCAGCGACATCGTCGCCGAGCTGGGCGCCGCCCGGCTGCCCGTGCCGCTGATCGTGCACAAGGGCTACGGGCTGCCCGCCTACGTCGGCGAGCGCAGCCTGCTGGTCGCCGTGTCCTGCTCCGGCGACACCGAGGAGACCCGGCTGGCCGCGGAGACCGCGCTCGACCGCGGCGCCCGCCTGTTCGCGGTGGCGCGTGGCGGCCGCCTGTCCGAGCTGTGCCACGAGCGCGGCCTGCCGTGGGTCCGCATCGCCA
>DATMKC010000246.1:0-8826 GCA_035553555.1 Egibacteraceae bacterium
CCTGGAACGCTTCCGGCAGAGCATCGACGTGGGCGCGCTGCGCGACGGGGTCACCACGCCGGTGCCGGACGTGCGCGGCTACTCCGTGCGGCTGTTCGCGTCACGCCAGGAACTGGGCGAGGGCATGGGGACGAGCTTCCCGCAGTACCGCGGGCGCTGGCAGCCCTACGCCGTCTGGGTCCCCGCCGGCTACGAGGCGGGCACGCCGAATCCCCTGCTGCTGAGCCTGCACAGCCTGTCGGTGCACCACAACCAGTACCGCGGGGGGACGAGCCCCAGCGCGTCGTACAAGACCTACTACGAGCAGCTCGAGGCCGGGCTGGGCGCCATCGTCGTCACGCCGCTGGGGCGCGGGCCGGACGGCTGGTACGAGGACGAGGGCCTGGTCGACACGCTGGAGGTCTGGGCCGACGTGCAGCGCCGCTTCAGCGTCGACCGTGAGCGCACGCACGTGGGCGGCTACTCGATGGGCGGCTACGGCACCTACCGGCTGGCCACGCTGATGCCGGACGCGTTCGCGAGCGCGGTCAGCATCGTCGGCCCGCCGGCCAACGGCATCTGGGCGTACCCGCTGCCGCCCACCGGCGGCGAGGCGAACCCGGACAACACCAGGCCGCAGCTGGAGAACACCCGCCACGTGCCGTTCTGGATCACCCAGGGTGTCCTGGACGAGCTGGTCCCGGTCGCGGGCGTGGTCCATCAGGCGCGCCGCTTCGAAGAGCTCGGCCACGAGTTCCGCCTGGCGGTGCATCCGGCGGAGGACCATCTGAGCTTCGTGTTCAAGGACGAGTGGAGCCGCGAGGTCGCCTGGCTCGCCGCGCATCCCCGGCGGGTGACCAGCCCGCACTGCGTCACGCTGAAGGTCCGGCCCGCCAGCCTGGCCACCGGCGGCCGGCCGGAGATCCTGGCGCACGTCGCCGCGCTGACCGCCGAGGTCGGTGCCCGCGTGGACGGCGCCTACTGGGTGGGCGACGTGGCGGTGGCCGCGGGCGCCGACGTGACCGGAGTGGTGGACCTCTCCTCCGGGGCGGTCACCCGCCGGCAGGCCGGGGTGTCGCCGGTCGCGACGGCCGGCGTGGACGGGCCCAGCCCGCACACGCTGACCGGGCAGGACAAGGTCTGGGCGGAGGGCCCGCCCGCGCAGACGCTGACCGGCTCGCTGTCGAACGTGACGGCGCTGACGGTGGACCTCGACCGCGCCGGCCTGGCCGGCGTGCCGCAGGTGGACGTGACGACCGACACGCCGGTCACGCTCACGTTCACGTCCGGCGGCGTGCCGGTGGGGCAGGTGAGCCTGGCGCCGTAGCGGCGCTCAGGCGCTGAGCGTCTCCCGGACCAGCTCGCGCAGGCGGTCGATGCCGACGTTGCGCTCGGCGCTGACCCAGATGACCTCGGAGGGCGCGACGCCGCACGCGGCGGGCAGGTCGCGCTTGCGCCGGTCGCGCTTGGACGCCTTCACCTTGTCGTGCTTGGTCGCCACGATCTGGAACGGCACGCCGTGGTCGCGCAGCCACGCGATCACCTCCTGGTCCAGCGACGTGGGTCCGATCTCGCCGTCCACGAGCAGCAGGACCAGGCGCAGCCCCTCCCGCTGGAGCAGGTAGCGCTCGGTGCGCCGCAGCCACGCCTCGCGCATCCGGGCGGAGGCGGTCGAGGCATAGCCGTAGCCCGGCAGGTCGACGAGGCTGGTGCCCTGGGGCGTGACGAAGAAGTTGAGCAGCTTGGTGCTGCCCGGCTTGCTGGACACGGTCGCGAGCTTGCGCGCGGAGGCCAGCGCGTTGAGCAGGGAGGACTTGCCGACGTTCGAGCGTCCGGCCAGGGCCACTTCCGCGGCCGTCGGCGGCAGGTCCGCCAACCTGGGCGCGGACATCACGAATTCGAGCTTCAGGGCGCTTGCCATGCGCACAGTGTCGCTGGCCTGGCCGGGTCGGTGCGCGAGGGGGGACTTGAACCCCCACGGGCGTGAGCCCACCGGCACCTAAAGCCGGCGTGTCTGCCATTCCACCACTCGCGCGCTGCACGAAAGGATAGGCCCGGCGCGGCGGACGGCGCCGCGGGTCAGGCGGTCGGCAGGCGGCGCGCGGCGGCGAGCGGTGCGACCGCGGCGTTCACGAGCACCGCCGTGAACAGCGTCGCGCCGCTCGCCCCGGACTGCGCCAGGAGCACGATCGCGGCCAGCGCGAGGAGAACCAGGGCGACCGCCACGAGCGACCGCCCACGCGGCGTGCTCGTGTCCCGCGGCCCGGTGTGCAGCTCGGGGGCTCGCGGTGCCCTGGTGTGCTCGGTTGCGATCAGCATGCAAGAGGGATCGGGCGTGGCGGGGCGCCGGCGTATCGCCGGTTCGGGGGGTGTCCGGACGGCCGGGCGGTCAGGCGGGGTTGGGCCCCTGACCGGGCTCCGGGTCCGGTTCCGGCACGGGCTCGATGAGCGACGGGTCGTTGTTGGCCGGCGTGTTCACGCGCGTGCTCACCGGGTGCCACACCAGCGGCTCGTCCGTCGCGGCGGCCAGGATGCGCTCCAGCCCGGCAGGGTCGCGCAGGTCGGCGTCCAGCCACGCGTCCCACAGCGGCTCGGGCAGGATCACCGGCATGCGCGTGTGCAGCTCGCGGATGCGCTCGCCCGCGTCGGTCGTCACGATGGTGCACGTGCGCAGCCATCCGGCGTCGTCCGGCGCGTCCTCGGGCAGGTCGCGCTCGCGCCACGCCGACCACAGCCCGGCGAACGCCAGCGGCAGCCCGTCGGCGTGGTGGATGAAGTACGGCACCTTGCGCTTGTCGCCGAGGCGCTTCCACTCGTAGAAGCCGTCGGCGGGGATCAGGCAGCGCTTGCGCTTGAAGGCGTCGCGGAACGCCGGCTTCTCGGCCACGGATTCCGCACGGGCGTTGATGAGCTTGTTGCCGATCTTGGGATCGGAGGCCCAGTGCGGCACCAGGCCCCACTGGAAGCCGACCAGCAGCCGTTCCGCGGCGTGTGACGCCACCGCGTACACGGGCTGGGACGGCGCGACGTTGTAGCGGGGGGGCAGCTCGTCGGCCTTGCGCTCGTCCACCGTGAAGAAGCGCACCAGGCCGTCGGGTTCGGTGATGGAGACGAAGCGGCCGCACATGGCGCCCATTGTCACCCAGAAATCCGGCGCTCAAGTTCCGATCGGGGGATGTCGAGTAGTCAATTCGAGCTAGTCCTCTCTTGGACAGGACGTCCGAGAGCGTGCGTGACCAAGGATCGGGCATGGCGCAGAGCGTTCTGGGGGAGCGCGGAACCCGTTGGTTCCTGCCGAGTGCCGCCCTGCTCACCGCCCTGATCGTCGCCCTGCCGGAGAACGGCCTTCCCCGCCACGTGCTGCACCTGGTGCTCGCCGCCGCCTGCCCCGTGCTGCTGCTCGCGGGCGTGCGGCTGTTCCGGCCCCGCCATTCCCGCGTCTGGTACGCGCTCGGCGCCGGCCTGGCGCTGCTGTTCGCCGGCGACCTCGCCTGGCGCGTGCACGCGCTGAGCGCCGGCGGCGCGCCGTCGTTCATCCCGCTCGCGGACACGCTGTCGCTGCTGGGCTACGTGTGGGTCGGCGTGGGCGGCGTGATGCTGCTGCGCTGCCGCCAGTCCGGCCGCGACCGCGACGGCCTCATCGACGCCGCGATCTTCTCGCTCGTCGCCGGCTTGCTGATCTGGCACTTCGTGATCGCGCCGGACCTGCGCCTGGACGCCGCCGACTTCGGGCACGCGACCTCGACGCTGCTGTTCCCCCTGGGCGACGTGGCGCTGTTCGCGCTGATGCTGCGCCTGGTCCTGCTGCCCGGCGCGCGTGTCCGCAGCTTCTGGTACCTGCTGGCCGCGATGTGCGTGGCGTTCGTGTGCAACCTGGCGACCGCAGCGTTCCACGACGTGCCGCAGGTCACCGCCGGCGCCGCCGGGCTGGTGCTGCTGGCGCGGGCCTTCGCGGCGGCGGCGGCCCTGGACCCGAGCATGCGGTCGCTGACCGAGCCGGAGCCGGGGGGCGCGCGCCAGCATCACCCCGCGCGCCTGCTCGTCCTGGCCGGCTGCCTGGCCGTGGTGCCCACGCTGCTCGGCTTCCAGGACATGTGGGGCGGCGCCTCCAACCGGGGCCTGCTCATGGCCGCGGCGCTGACGCTCACCACGCTGGTGCTGCTGCGCCTCGGCCTGGTCATGGCGGATCGCGACGCCGCGCAGCGCCAGCTGTCGCACCTGGCCCTGCACGATCCCCTCACGGGCCTGCCCAACCGCCGCCTGCTGCTGGACCGCGTCGAGATGGCGCTGGCGCGCAGTGCCCGGCGCCCCGGCGAGGTCGCCGTGCTGTTCTGCGACCTGGACCGCTTCAAGGTCGTCAACGACTCGCTCGGCCATGCCGCGGGCGACGAGCTGCTCATCGAGGTCGCGGCGCGGCTGCGCCAGGCGGTGCGCCCGGACGACACGGTGGCGCGGCTGGGCGGCGACGAGTTCGTGATCTGCTGCGAGGGACTGGACGGGGCCCAGGGCCTGCGCGCCATCGCCGAGCGCGTCACGCGCGTGCTGGGCGCGCCCGTGCGCGTGGCCGGCGAAGAGGTGTTCGTGACCGTGTCGATCGGCTTGGCGTCCGCGCAGGGCGGGCCTGGCAGCGCCGAGGCGCTGATCCAGCAGGCCGACGCGGCGATGTACGCGGCCAAGGCCGCGGGCAGGGACCGTATCGAGAGTGCCGATCCGGAGGTGGTCGATGTACGCAGCATGCGACTGGAGCGGGAGAACGCGCTTCGCCGTGCCATCGACAAGGGCGGCCTGCGCCTCGAGTACCAGCCTGTCCTGGACCTCCGCACGGGCGCGACGGCGTTCGTCGAGGCGCTCGTCCGGTGGGGTCATCCGGACGGGGGTCTGCTTCAGCCGGACGCCTTCATCCCGCTCGCCGAGGAGTCCGGTCTGATCGTCCCCCTGGGGGAGTGGGTACTGGACGAGGCGCTGAGCCAGCTCGCGCGCTGGCACGCCGCAGGCCGCAACCTGGGCTGCGGGATGTCGGTGAACGTCTCCGCGAGGCAGCTGCGCGACCCCAGCTTCGTGCTGCACGTGCAGCGCGCGCTGGCGCGCACGGGCGTCGCGCCGTCGGCGCTGACGCTGGAGATCACGGAGCGGGTGCTGCTGGAGGAGGCGCGCGAGGAGCTCGCGTCGCTGGAGGCGCTGCGGCTGCTGGGCGTGCAGATCGCCGTGGACGACTTCGGCACGCGCTACGCGAGCCTGGCCTATCTCAAGCGCCTGCCGGTCAACGGCCTGAAGATCGACCGCACGTTCGTCTCCGGAGTGGCCCACGACACGCACGACGCCGCGATCGTGGCCGCGATCGTCACGCTGGGCCACACGCTGGGCATGCGCGTGACCGCCGAGGGCGTGGAGACGGCCGAGCAGCTGGCGGCCGTGCAGGCGCTCGGGTGCGACCTGGCGCAGGGCTTCTACCTGGGGGCCGCCGTGCCGGCCGCGGAGGCGGTGGCGGCGCGCGAGGTGGCGATGAGCGCCGTGCCGGCGACCGTGTCGCGGCTGGCGGTACCCGTCAAAGGACTCGCTTGACGCGACAACCCTCGCGTCAAGGCGGGACTTCGCGTGGTGATGCGCGAGGGCATGGGCAAGAAACGAAGAAGCCGCGGCGCGTGCCGCGGCTTCTTCGCGTGGTAGGCCGCCCGGGACTCGAACCCGGAACCTGCGGATTAAGAGTCCGTTGCTCTGCCAATTGAGCTAGCGACCCGCGCGCGAGTCTAACGGCGTGGTACGAAGGCCGCATACACGGGCAGGGTGACCGACGGGAATCGAACCCGCGACCTCCGCGACCACAACGCGGCGCTCTAACCGACTGAGCTACGGTCACCATGCGCCGCCGCAGCGGCGGTTCCGATGGTAGCCGCGTGCGGGACAGCGCACCAAGCCGCCGCCATACTTGATGCCACCAGGCGCCCGTAGCTCAGCTGGACAGAGCAGTCGGCTTCTATCCGATAGGTCGGGGGTTCGAATCCTCCCGGGCGCGCAACCTGCGGATTAAGAGTCCGTGGCTCCGGATTCTCGGAGGGCGGCCAGCAGACCGGGTAGGTCCTCGGTGACGGTCGACCACAGGACATCGAGGTTGATGTCGAAGTAGTGGTGCACCAAGCGGTCCCGCATTCGGGCAGCTGCCGCCCACGGTAGCTGGGGATACATCTGCTGTGTCGGCGCGCTGACCTGCTTCGCTGCCTCTCCGACAATCTCGACCAGCTTGGTGAGGGCGAGGCGGAGGAGTTCGTCTTCCTCGAGTTCCTCACGCGAGCGGTGCTCGGCGTATGCGATGGCTTTCTCCGCCGCCTCCACGAGGTGGCGGATGCGGATCTCGTCAGGCGGCGGCATACAGGGTGCTGGCCTGCTTGGCGACGGCGTCGCGGAAGTGGCGGCTGAGGTCTTCGTAGGTGCGGATCTCCACCTCGCGGCCGCCGATGAGCTCAGCCAGTTCAAGCTCCATCTGCGCGATGCGCATCAGGCCTGGGGAATGGCCAGCGGCGAACTCGGCCAGAATGTCGACATCGCTGTCGTCTCGGAAGTCGTTGCCCAGCGCAGACCCGAAGACCGCCAGCCGCCGGATCGCATGACGGCGGCAGAACTGCGCGAGAGCTTCGTCGTCCACGTGGAGCCCAGGGCGGATGTCCATGCTGCTCATCATCGCGTAAGTCATCCCCGCGCGCTCCCATCTGTGGACGCCAGCAGTTCGTCCGCCGCCTTCGCCCAGTCGGGGTTCGAAAGCTGTCCTACCAGCGGCACCTTGTGATGTCCCGAGACATGGTGCTCACCTGTCTCGGGACTCATGCGTGTGGATCAGATGGCGTGGCGGACGACTTCGCGCTCCAAGCGGTCGCCGAGCCGATCAGCCTCGGAGTCGAGATCGTGCTGGGCCTGGAGGTTCAACCAGAAGCGGGGCGTCGTCCCGAAGTAGCGCGCCAGCCGAAGCGCCGTATCGGCCGTCACGGCCCGCTTGCCGTGAACGATCTCGTTGATCCTGCGTGGCGGGACGCTGATCTCCTTGGCCAGCCGGTACTGACTGAGCTGCATCGGGTTCAGGAACTCCTCCAGCAGGATCTCGCCGGGATGAACGGGAGCCAACTTCGAAGTCGCCATTCCGAGCCTCCTAGTGGTAGTCGACAATCTCGACGTCATGGGCGTCTCCGCTGCTCCAGCGGAAACAGATGCGCCACTGGTCATTGATGCGGATGCTGTACTGGCCGGCTCGGTCGCCCTTCAGTCGTTCGAGGCGGTTTCCCGGCGGAACGCGGAGATCGGCGACTTCGGTCGCGGCGTCCAGCATCCTCAGCTTGCGCAGGGCGATCTTCTGCAGCTCTGGTGACCACTTCTTGACTCGCTCGCGTCCGGCCAGACGCTGGGTATCGCGGTCGCGGAAGCTCCGGATCATGTCGAATCAATCATAACGCGACGCGTTATCATGCGTCAAGCGCGGTCCGGCGACTGCCGGATCTTGGCGTGCATCGGGGCGACAGCAAGGGCGCTGCCCACAAGTCGACCAGGGTTCGCATGGTGGGAGGTCAGGTGCGCAGCTCGTCAGGTGGCCAAGAGACGCCGCAGACGATCTGCGCTCTCTTCGTCGCCCTTGACATGGAGGAGGGGCAGCAACTCCTCCCAGATCAATGCTTCATCAAGCGCGCCGGCCTGCCGCAACGCGACTCCCTCGATGTCGGCCCAGTCCCGGTCCCGCCCAGCGAAGGCCTTGAGCACGATCAGGTCCTCCGCGCTGCATGTGCGCAGAGCCTCATCCGGCCCGATCTCGAACGGGGTCGCGCGTTCTGTCGCGCGCTGTTCGAAGGGGAGCGCACCGAGCGTCACATCGATTGGCACGTTGTCGCTCTGGATGAGCAGGACCCGGTTGTCGCGGGCGAACGCGGCCGCATCCTCGATCCGCCCGGGGAACCGTTCCGTCAACGCCCGGATGACTGGCTCCTCGTCGCCGAATCCCGTCACGATCGTCAGATCGACATCTCGTGTCAGGCGAGGATCTCCCCATCGCAACACCGACAGGCCACCGATGAAGCAGAACGCCCATCCGTGATCGACGCAGCATTCCTGGATCTGGCTGGCCGCCGAGAACAATGCGTTGGGATTCACGACCGGAGACGACGAAACAGCCGCTGCTGCTCCACGAGGCCGGAGATCTCACGTACGACCGGCTCTCCTGCCACCAGGGCATAGAGATCCTCGAAGGCGCTCACGGCTTCCCGGTCCGTCAGCGCTTGCAACTCACGGGCGCGGATCTGCCGCAATGCAGCTCCAGCCGCCTGCCATGTGGCAACGGTTCGACGCTCGGCGGAGCCAGACGCGGGCATGACGCCAGCCTAGCGCCAGCCACGGAGCAGATGCTGGATGGACTTCACCCACTCGGGGTTCGAAAGCTGCCCTACCAGGGGAGCGGTCCCGCATCCGGGCAGCCGCCGCCCACGGAATCTGCGGATGAAGCTGCTGGGTCGGCGGGTGACCTGCTTCGCGGCCTCTCCGACGATCTTGACCCGCTTGGTGAGCGCCAGGCGGAGGAGTTCGTCCTCATGCGTCGTTGCGGCTCCGGGCGGCTTGGGCATCGCTTCGTCAGCCGGGTCCAGAAAGCTGTCCTATGAGGGGCGCAAACCTTCGGATCAAAAGTCCGCGACCACGCCGGCCTGCATGGCGTTTGGCGGTCCTTTCCGCCGGGTAGGCGCGGCTCGGCGAATCGCCAAAGTCTGCGTGCGTGCCTCTGGCGGGAGGTGGGAGACCGGATTCCGCAGGGCTGCGCGGCATGACGTGTTGACCTTGCCGCCGGCGGGAGCGCGCCACGGCACGACCGAGGAGGAACAC
>DATMKC010000247.1:0-2033 GCA_035553555.1 Egibacteraceae bacterium
ATGCCGGGCCAGGTCCCGCACCGTCAGGCCGCTGGAGGTTCTGCCCGGTGCAGCGGCGGCGTCGGCACGCCCGCGCCCTCGCGCATGCCCTCGAGCAGCTCGCCGAAGACCTCCGACGACGACCGCGTGGCGCGCCAGCCGAGCTCCGCGCGGGCGCGCTCGCTGGACACCAGCGGCAGGCGCACCGCGACGTCCAGCCAGCCGGCGTCGGTGGGGTGCAGGTGCAGCCGCCAGGCCGCCGACACCACCGCGCGCGTGGCGGCGAACGGCATCGGCACCGTGGTGCCGTGCAGCGCCCGCGCCAGGTCCGCCGGGCCCATCACCTCGTCGTCGGCCAGGTTGAACGCGCCGCGCGCGTCCGACAGCAGCGCCAGGCGGAAGGCCTCGGCGACGTCGTCGCTGTGCACCATGGCGAAGCGCAGCTCGGGGATGTCGGGCACCACCGGCAGCAGCGGCCGGATGCCGGCCAGGCGGCCCACCACACGGCCGAGGAACAGGCGGCGGATCTCCGAGCCGACCTCCCGCCGCGCGACGATCGTCGGGCGCATGCGCACGACCCGGGTGCCAGGCACCTCGCGCGCGAAGGCGTCGAGGCGCCGCTCCAGGTAGGCCTTCTGCAGCGAGTACAGCGAGGCCGGGATGCCGTAGGTGGCGTGGGACTCGTCGACGCGCGGCTCCTTGGGCGCCGCGGCGTAGGCGCCGATGGACGAGGCGTACAGCAGCGCCGGCGTGCCGGCCTCGGCGACCGCGGACAGCAGCGCCTCCGTGCCGGCGACGTTCACCATGTGCATGTCGTCGGCGTCGCGCGCGCTCTGGATGCGCCAGGCCAGGTGGATCACCGCGTCCGCGCCGCGCAGGTGCGACAGCAGCTCCTGCCGCGCCCCGGCCTGGCCGATGTCCACCTCGGCCCACTCGGCCTTGGGCAGCGCCAGCTCGGGCTTGCGCCGCGCCAGGCCCAGCACGCTGTCCACCGTGGGCTCGGTCGACAGCGCCCGCATCACGGCCGTGCCGATGTTGCCGGTGGCCCCGGTGACGACGACGCGCATCAGGCCGCGACCTCCCCCGGGTGCAGGACCACCTTCACGCAGCCGTCCTGCTTGCGCTGGAACATGTCGTAGGCGGCCGGGGCGGCGTCCAGCGGCAGGTGGTGCGTCGCGAGCTCCTCCGTGCCGAGCGGGTCGGCGTCGCCGGTCAGCAGCGGCAGGATGTCGTCGACCCAGCGGCGCACGTTGGCCTGCCCCATGCGGATCTGCACCTGCTTGTCGAACAGGTCGCCCATGGGGATCAGGTTGTCCACCCCCACGTACACGCCGACGATCGACAGCGTGCCGCCGCGGCGCACCGAGCCGATCGACAGGCGCAGCGCCTCCAGCCGGTCCATCTGGATCTTGAGCGCCTGGGCGATCTCGGCCGCCTTGGAGCCCTCGGCCTCCATGCCGACCGCGTCGATGACGCTGTCGGTGCCGCGGCCCTTGGTGCGGTCGAGGATCTCGCGCGCCACGTCGTCGTGCTCGCGGTAGTCGATGGTCTCCGCACCCCAGCGCCGGCCCAGCTCCAGGCGCTCGTCCACCAGGTCCACGGCGATGACGCGCTCCACGCCGAGCTGCCGCGCGATCCGCACGCACATCAGCCCGATCGGCCCCAGGCCGTACACGGTGAGCGACCCGCCCGCCGGCACGCCGGCGTACTGCACCGCCTGCCACGCCGTCGGCAGCACGTCCGACAGGTACAGGAAGCGCTCGTCCGGCGGGCCCTCCGGCACCTTCACCGGGCCGTAGTGCGCCATGGGGACGCGCAGGTACTCCGCCTGGCCGCCCGGCACGGCGCCGTACAGGTGGGTGTAGCCGAACAGCGCCGCGCCCTTGTGGTGCTCGCGGACCTGCGTGGTCTCGCACTGCGACTGCAGCCCCTGCGCGCAGAAGAAGCAGTCGCCGCAGGAGATGTTGAACGGCACCACCACGCGGTCGCCGGGCTTCAGGCTCGTGACGCCCGGCCCGACCTCGGCGACGCGCCCCATCGGCTCGTGGCCGAGG
>DATMKC010000248.1:0-9719 GCA_035553555.1 Egibacteraceae bacterium
GCCTCACCCGGGGCCGCCCCGTTGCCGTCGGCCTGGGCCGGCCGCGCCGAGGGCGCCGGCTCGGGCGCCACCTTCTGCACCGGCACGTTGAAGAAGTAGCCGGCGGCCTCCTCCTTCACGCGCGCCATCATCCCGATGAACGCCTCGTACGCCTCGCGCTGGTACTCCACCAGCGGGTCGCGCTGGCCCACCGCGCGCAGGCCGATCCCGTCGCGGAGGTGGTCCATCTCGTACAGGTGCTCGCGCCACACGCGGTCGAGCACGCTCAGCACCACGCGCCGCTCCACCTGGCGCAGCGTCTCGGCACCGATCTCCTCCTCGCGGCGCTCGTAGGCGGCGAAGGCGTCCTCGACCAGCATCTCGGCGAGCTCGTCGCGCTTGAGCGACTCGATCCCCAGCTCGTCGCGCGACAGCGACACGGGGTAGATCGTCTCCAGGGTGGTCCACAGCTCTTCGAGGTTCCACTCCTCCGGGTGCACCCCATCCGGCGCGTACACCTCGACCAGCCCGGTGACGGCCTCCTCGATGAAGCGCTCGGCCAGCTCCTCGATCTGCTCGTCGGGACCCTCCAGCACCATGTTGCGCTGCTTGTAGACGACCTGGCGCTGGTTGTTCATGACGTCGTCGTACTTCAGCACGTTCTTGCGCAGCTCGAAGTTGCGGGACTCCACCTGCGCCTGTGCGCGCGCGACCGCGTTGGTGACCATCTTGTGCTCGATGGGCATGTCCTCCGGCAGCTTCAGCCGGGTCATGATCGACTCGACCGCGCTGGCGTTGAACAGCCGCATGAGGTCGTCCTCGAGCGACAGGTAGAAGCGCGACTCGCCCGGGTCGCCCTGGCGGCCGGAGCGCCCGCGCAACTGGTTGTCGATGCGCCGGGACTCGTGGCGCTCGGTGCCCAGGACGTACAGGCCGCCGAGCTCGCGCACCTTGTCGCCCTCGGCCTTGACCTGCTCCACGAAGTGCGCGAGGTGCTCGTCGTAGGCGCGCTGGAAGGCCTCCGGATCCTCGTCGGGGTCGGCGACCTTGCCGGCCTCCACCGTGGCGAGCGACTCGGCGTTGCCGCCGAGCATGATGTCGACGCCGCGGCCGGCCATGTTCGTGGCCACGGTGACGGCGCCGATGCGCCCGGCCTGGGCGATGATCTCCGCCTCGCGGAAGTGGTTCTTGGCGTTGAGCACCTCGTGCTTGACGCCGCGCCGGGTGAGCAGGTTCGCCAGGCGCTCGCTCTTCTCGACGCTCACGGTGCCGACCAGCACCGGCTGCCCGGCGGCCTGGCGCTGCGCGATGTCCTCGGCGGCCGCCTCGTACTTGGCCTTCTCCGTCTTGTAGACGAGGTCCGAGTGGTCCTGGCGCACGATGGGGCGGTGCGTCGGGATGACCACCACGTCCATCTTGTAGATGTGGCTGAACTCGGCCTCTTCGGTCTTGGCCGTGCCGGTCATGCCGGCGAGCTTGTCGTAGGAGCGGAAGTAGTTCTGCAGCGTGATGGTGGCCAGGGTCTGGTTCTCCTCCTTGACCCGCACGCCCTCCTTCGCCTCGATCGCCTGGTGCAGGCCCTCCGAGTAGCGCCGGCCGTAGAGGATGCGGCCGGTGAACTCGTCGACGATGTGGACCTCGCCGTCCTCGATGATGTACTCGACGTCCTTGCGGAACAGCTCCTTGGCGCGGATGGCGTTCTGCAAGTGGTGGATCAGCGGGGTGTTGACGCTCTCGTAGAGGTTCTCGACGCCCAGCAGCTCCTCGACCTTGGCCACGCCCTCCTCGGTCACCGCCACGGTGCGCTTGGCCTCGTCGACCTCGTAGTGGGTCTCGGGCTGCAGGCGCGGCGCGACGCGCTTGGCGAACACCGTGTACCACTCGGTCGCCTGGTCCGCGGGGCCGGAGATGATCAGCGGCGTGCGCGCCTCGTCGACCAGGATGGAGTCGACCTCGTCGACGATGCAGAAGTGGTGGCCGCGCTGCGCCTTGTCCTGCGCGGTCAGGACCATGTGGTCGCGCAGGAAGTCGAAGCCGAACTCGTTGGCGGTGCCGTAGGTGATGTCGCTGGCGTACGCCGCGCGCTTGTCGGCCTTGGGCTGCTGGGAGTGCACCAGCCCCGCGGTCAGGCCCAGGAAGCCGTAGATGCGGCCCATCCAGGTCGCGTCACGGGAGGCCAGGTAGGGGTTGGCGGTGACGACGTGCACGCCCTTGCCGTTGAGCGCGTTGAGGTAGATCGCCATGGTCGAGGTGAGCGTCTTGCCCTCACCGGTGCGCATCTCGGCGATCGCGCCGGCGTGCAGGGCGGCGGCGCCCAGGACCTGCACGTCGTAGGGCCGCTGGCCCAGGACGCGCCACGCGGCCTCGCGCGCGACGGCGAACGCCTCCGGCAGCAGGTCGTCGAGCGTCTCACCGCTGTCCAGCCGCCCTTTGAACTCGCCGGTCTTGGCGCGCAGGGCGTCGTCCGACAGCGCCTTGACGCTGTCCTCGTGCGCGTTGACTTCGCCCACCAGGCGCTGCAGCTGCTTGAGCCGCTTGCCCTCACCGGCACGAAGGAGTTTCTGGAGCACCACGACGAACGCCTCTTTCCCCGACTGCGGACCGACAACCGAAGATCCAGTGTAGGCCCAGGCCGCCGGCTCGCGCCGGGCGCCGTCAGGAGCGCTTGACCGTCTTGACCGCCTCGCCGGGCCTCCAGGACTCGATGACCAGGTGGTCCGCGGGTGTGCCGATGCGCAGCGAGGACACGCTCTCCAGGTCCACCCACCACAGGTCGGCCGTGCCGGCGTCGTGCGCGCCGCCGGTCTCCGCCGCCAGCAGCGCGAACTCCGCGGGTCCGGCGGCCACGGCACGTCCGGTGAGCTTCACGTCGCCCTCCTTGACGTCCTTGTCGACACTGGCCGAGTGCAGCGCCAGGCGCGGGTCGCGGGCGAGGTCACGAGTCTTCAGCGAGTCCTTCATCATGCCGAGCAGCAGGTGCCCGCCCGCGAACATCGTCTCGATGCCGCTGATGCGCGGCGCCCCGTCCAGTCGCAGGGTGGCCAGGAACGCCAGCGTGTGCGCCTCGAACCTGCCGCGGACGAACCGGGCAAGGTCCGGCGCCGCCTCTTCGAATTCAGCCCAGGTAGCCATGGCAACGACGCTACCGGCGAGGTGCGACACCGCCCCCGTTCGAACGGGTGCGGGCACCGCGAAATCCCGCAATGGGGGCACCCGTTTCGCCAAGGAGTGCCACGAGATCGCGGAGCAGAGCATCGAACGCCGGACCCGCGGACCGCCACCCCGCGCGCAGAATCCGCCACCCGGCGCGCTCAAGGGCGTTATGGCGGCGGGCGTCCACCTCCAGGCTGTCCCGCTCGGAATGCGAGCCGAAACCGTCCGCTTCGATACCCACGGCGAACGCCGGCCAGCCGATGTCGACATGAAGGACGCGCCCGCCCACATCCACCGGGACGGGGGCCGGAGACGGGGCCGGCAGTCCTGGCACCGCGTGGAGGCGGGAGCGAAGCCGATACTCCAGGACCGAGTCGCAACGCTCGGCGTCGAGTTCCCACACAAGCCGGCGCAACTGAGACAGCCCCTTGGCGGTGCCCATGGTGCTCGCCCGTTCCAGCACGGCCGCCAGATCGAAGAGCCGTCGCTGCCGACCGTCGATCAGCAGCGCGCGGAGCCCCTCCTCGTCGGTGATGGCCGCCAGGTCACAGACCGTCCGGACCGCACTGGTGCTCGGAAGTCCCTCGACGTGCACCGCATCCGCCTGGGTCAGCGTGCGGCTGCGTCGCACCACCACGCCGGGCAGGTTCCGGGTCCGGCGGTCATGCGGCACGACAAGCTCCACAGCCGACGGAGCCGAGCGCACCAGACCGACCAGCCACGCGGCGCTCCACCCACCGACGAAGGCGGGAGAGCCGACGGCGAGCAGCGCCGCACTCAGCCGGCCCATCGCCGTCGGCCAGGAGCCGGGCAGGCGGTAGACGCCGCGCCAGGGCTGTGCCCAGCGCTGACGAGCCGCCGTGTCCAGCAAGGTGCGCTCAGGAATGCCCGCCGATCGAGCCTGGGCCAGGGAGACGTGGCCGTACTGCGCCGCGGCCAAGTCGTTGAGCGTGCGCCATGTGTCCATGCCCGCAGCTTGGACGATGACGCGACGCGCGAGCCGAAAAACAGCTTCCCCGCTGTGGACACCGGCGAACGGGTGCCCCCACTGCGGGATGTCGCGGTGCCCGCACCCGTTCGAATGGGGAAGGGGGGGTTACTTGATCTCGAGGAGTTTTTCGCGGACGGCGTAGACCACGGCCTCCATGCGGGAGTGCAGGTGCAGCTTCTCCAGGATGTTGCGCACGTGGTTCTTGACCGTGTTCTCGGAGATGAACAGTTCCTTGGCGATGTCGCGGTTGTTGAGTCCCTGCGCCACCAGCGTCAGGACCTCCATCTCGCGGTCGGTCAGCCGCGGCGCGGCCACCTGGGTCTTCTGCTCCTCCTTCTTCGCCATCGAGGCGAACTCGTTGAGGAGCTTGGACGCCATGGAAGGAGAGATGAGCGACTGGCCCCCGTTGACGCTGCGGATCGCGTCGGCGACCTCCTCGATGGAGATCTCCTTGAGCAGGTAGCCGTTGGCGCCGGCCTTGATCGCCTCGTAGAGGTCCTCCTCCTCGTCGCTGATGGTCAGCATGAGGATCTTGACCGAGGGCGCCGCCTCCTTGATGGCGCGGCACGCCTCGATGCCGCCGCCGCCCGGCATGCGCACGTCCATCAGCACGATGTCGGGGATGTGCTCGATCGCCAGGCGCACGGCCTGCTGGCCGTCGTTGGCCTCGCCGACCACCTCGATGTCCGGCTCGGACTCCAGCACCATCTCCAGCCCGCGCCGGAACAGTGCGTGGTCGTCGGCGACCAGCACCCGGATGGTGCCGCCCGTGGCGGTCTCCTCAGCGGTCATCACGATCTCCCACGTCCGGCTGCGACAGGCGTGCGCGGCCCGGTCAGAGTCTAACCGGGCCGCTGCGCGCAAACCGGGTTTCGCTGCGGAAGCCTCAGCCGACCGGGGCGACCGCCGGCGCCGCCGCCGTGGTCTCGATCAGCCCGAGGTCGCCGTCGCGGCGCCGGTACAGCACGTTGCACGCCCCCGTGGCGGCGTTGGTGAACACATAGAAGTCGTGGCCCAGCAGCTCCAGGTGCCACGCGGCGTCCTCCGGGAGCATGGGGGTCAGCTCGAAGCGCTTGCTGCGCACGATGCGGTGCCCGCTTTCGGGCGCTTCGTCGTCCGCCACGGCGGGGCCCACCGGCGCCGGCATCGGCGCCGGAGCGGCTCCCGGACGGCGCCGGCGGTCCGTCAGCCGGGTCTTGTAGCGCGCCAGCTGGCGTTCGAGCCGCTCCAGCGCGGCGTCCAGGGCCTTGGCGTGGTCCGCGGCGCTGGCCTGCGCGCGGATGCGGTGGCCCTTGGTGCGCGCCGTCACCTCCACCGTCGCCGGCTCCGGGATCCGGCGCTTGGTCTCCTCGCCGAAGATGGCCTCCACGCCCAGGACCCGGTCGAAGAAGCGGGTCGCATGGGCCAGCCGCTGGGCCGCCTCGTCCTTCACGCGGCGGGGGACGTCACAGTTCTTGCTCTTCACCACGATCTCCACACGCACCTCCCAGATGCTCGGTGGGATGCTGCTGGGGGACGCGTCTCGCGGCGCGGAACACCGCCCCGGAAACGCGAACGGCCTCGGACGGATCGTCCGAGGCCGCGATTGGCGTCGCCGGCGGGCGCGGTGGCACCCGTCACGCATGTTGCCTTCCCGCGCATCGCACTCCTTTCGGGAGCCCGTACACGACGCCACAGGCATCGTCTCGCACTCGGGTGCGCAGGGCAAGGGCCATCAACGAGGTGGTGGAGCGCGGCCTATCATCGCCAGGATGAGTGCTGTCGGAGACCCGGGCCGCGCCCGCGCGCAGGACCTGCGCGCCTGGCGCCGCCAGTTCGGCGACTCCTGCGCGATCGGCGAGGTGGAGCCGCGCCGGTCCTGCGTCTGCGTGGGCGTCGTGCGCGTCGTGCGGCTGGTGCCGGGCCGGTCGCTGGAGATCACCATCGAGGACGGCACGGGCCGCCTGACCGCCGTGTTCACCGGCCGCACCCGGTTGCCCGGCCTGGAGATGGGCGGGGGCCTGCGGGTCCGCGGCACGGTCGCCGACGACGACCAGGGCCGGAAGGTGATGCGCAACCCCGACTGGAGCCTGGTGAGCGAGCCCTACGCCTGAGCCTCGCTGCCGCCGTCGGCGCCCAGCAGGCCCGTCCGGAACGCGTCCTTGGCGTCGGCGCGCACCAGCGCCAGCACCTCGTCGCCCTCCGCCAGCGGCGTGGTGCGCCGCACGGGCAGCACGTGCCCGTTGCGCACGACGGCGACCAGGCGGCTGTCGGCGGGCAGGTCCAGCTCCTCCACGCGCCTGCCGGTGGCCGTGGAGCGATGCTCCAGGCGCGCCTCGAGCAACTCCACCTGGCCGTGCTCCAGCTTCAGCAGCGGCACCAGGTCGCCGGCGGTGACGGCCTCCTCCACCAGGGCGGTGAACACGTGCGGCGGGCTGACCGCCACGTCCACGCCCCAGGCCTCGTCGAACATCCACTCGTTCTGCGGGTGGTTGATGCGTGCCAGCACGCGCGGGACGCCGAACTCCTGCTTGGCCAGCAGCGAGATCACGAGGTTGTCCTCGTCGTCGCCCGTGGCGGCCACCAGCACGTCGGCGTCGCGCGCGCCCGCGCGCTCCAGCACCGATGGCGTGCACGCGTCCCCGGTGAGGCGGCGCACCTGGCCGGCCAGCACCTTGGCGGTCTCCGGGTTGAGCTCGACCAGCGTGACGTCGTGCCCGCGGCCGACCAGGTCCAGCGTGACGTAGCGGCCGATCTTGCCGGCCCCGGCGACGATGACTCTCATCCGTGATGCCCCCTCAGGCGGGCGACGCGCTCGCGTACCCGCTCCACCGACCCGCGGTCGACCACGAGGTGCACCTGGTCGCCGGCCTCCAGCAGCGCCCCGGCGGCCGGCACGCGCGTGGCGTGCTCGCGCGTGATGGCGGCGAGCACCACCGCGCCCGGCTCGTGCAGCTCCGCGGCGTCCAGCCCGTGCACGCCCGGCGGCAGCGTGAGCGTGATCATCACCACCTCGCCGGGCCCCGGGCCGATCTCCACGTCGTCGACGCGCTCGCCCTCCGGCAGCAGCGTGCGCAGGACCTGCTCGGCGGTCCAGCGCGCGGAGGCGATGGTGCGCACACCCAGGCGCTCGTAGATCGGCGCCCGCTCCGGGTCGTAGATGCGGGCGACCACCTTGCCGATCCCGTAGTAGTCGCGCGCGGCGCGCGCGGACACGACGTTGGAGTTGTCGCCGCTGGTGACGGCGACGTAGGCCTGCGCGCGGCGGATGCCGGCCTCCTCCAGCGCCGAGCGATCGAAGCAGAAGCCCTGCACGGTCTGGCCGGAGAAGTCCTCGCCGAGGCGGCGGAACGCGGCAGCGCTCTTGTCGATCACCGCGACGTCGTGGCCCTGCGCGGACAGGACCGTCGCGAGCTGGCTGCCGACGCGTCCGCAGCCTCCGATCACCACATGCACCCTGGGTTTTCCTCCTGATCGACCAACCGACCTACCATACCCCCGGCGCGGGAGCGCCCCGCACGGGCAGGGCAACACCCCACGACAGGAGGAGCGATGCCGCGTCCCGCGACCGCGTTGAAGCGCGCGCTGGTCGGACGCCCGCGCACCACCAGGGAGCTGCAGCACACGCTGCTGCCGAAGTGGATGGCGCTGCCGGTGTTCTCCTCCGACGCGCTGAGTTCGGTGGCCTACGCCACCCAGGAGATGATGATCGTCCTGGCGCTGGCGGGGACGCTGGCGTTCTCGCATGTGCTGCCGCTGTCGCTTGGCGTGGCACTCCTGCTCGTCCTGGTGGTGAGCAGTTACCGCCAGACGGTGCGCGCCTACCCGCAGGGCGGCGGCGCGTACATCGTCGCGCGCGAGAACCTGGGCACGGCGCCGGGGCTGATCGCCGGCGGCGCCCTGCTGATCGACTACGTGCTCACGGTGGCCGTGTCCATCGCCGCGGGCATGGAGGCGATCACGTCGGCGGTGCCGGCGCTCATCGACGAGCGGGTGCTGTTGTCGCTGGGCTTCGTCGCCGTCGTCACGGTGGCGAACTTGCGCGGCGTCAAGGAAGCCGGACTCCTGTTCGCGATCCCCACGTATCTGTTCATCACGTCGATCCTGGCGCTGATCGGACTGGGCTTGGCGCAGTGTGTCGCCGGCTGCCCGCAGGCCCCGCCAACGCCCGGCATCGAGCCGAACCACGCCGGGATGCTCACGCTGTTCCTGCTGTTGCGCGCGTTCGCGTCCGGCGCGACCGCGCTCACCGGCGTCGAGGCCATCTCCAACGGGGTGCCGGCCTTCCGTTACCCGCAGAGCCACAACGCCGCCGCCACGCTCGGCCTCATGGGCGCCCTGTCCGTGTCGATGTTCCTGGGAATCAGCTATCTGGCGGTGCAGACCGGCGTGCAGGCAGGGGAGGGCATGACCCGCACCGTGGTCGCCTCCATCGCCCTGGCGGTCTACGGGGGGGAGAACTTCGGCTTCTACGTGACCCAGGTCGTCACGGCGCTGATCCTCGTCCTGGCGGCCAATACCGCCTACGCGGACTTTCCGCGCCTGTCCTCCGTGCTTGCCCAGGACCGATTTCTGCCGCGGCAATTCGCCGCCCGCGGGAACCGCCTGGTGTTCTCCAACGGCATCATGCTCCTGGCGGTGGCGGCCTCGGCACTGCTGATCGCCTTCCAGGCCGACGTCACTCGGCTGATCCAGCTCTACGTGGTCGGCGTGTTCACGTCGTTCACCCTGAGCCAGAGCGGCATGGTGCGCCACTGGCTGCGCCGGCGCAGCGCCAACTGGGTGCGCTCGGCGCTGATCAACGGGGTCGGGGGCGCCACCACGGCGATCGTCCTGGTGGTCGTGGCGGTGACCAAGTTCACCCACGGGGCGTGGATCGTGATGATCGCCGTGCCGGCCCTGGCCGTCACCATGCACCGCATCAACCGGCACTACTTCCGCGTGGGCCTGGAGCTGCGCACCGGCATGGCCGAGCCCGAGCCGGCCCGGCCCAACCACGTGGTGGTGCTGATCGACGGCATCGACGAGGCGGCCGCCCGCGCCGTGTCCTACGCGCAGACGCTGGCGCCCGCGAGCCTGGAGGTCGCGGCCGTGCCGGCCAAGGGCTCCGACCTGCAGCGGCGCTGGGAGGAGCTCGGCGCCACCGTGCCGCTGCGCGTGCTGGCGCCGGAGGGCACGCGGGACCCGCTGCCGGCCATCCTCGAGCACGTGCGCGAGAAGCGGGCGGCGCACCCCGGCGAGTTCGTCACGGCGCTGATCGCCGAGACGCTGTCGCACAGCTGGTGGGACCAGCTCGTCAACCACCGGCTGGCCCTGCGCACCAAGACGACGCTGCTGCGCGAGCGGGACCTGGTCGTGGCGGACCTCACCTCTCCCGAGGGCGGGCCCGGCCCCTACACGCTGGAGGACCCCAGCGAGCACCACGTGGTGGTGCTGGTGTCGGCCGTGAACCAGGCGACGATGCGCGCCCTGGCCTACGCCCACGGGCTGCAGGCGACGTCGCTGCGCGCGCTGTCGGTGAGCCTCGACGCCGAGCACGCCGGGCGGATGCTGGAGGCGTGGGAGGACTGGGGCGTGCGGATCCCGCTGGACATCGTCGACAGCCCGTTCCGCAGCA
>DATMKC010000249.1:0-13952 GCA_035553555.1 Egibacteraceae bacterium
GCCCAGGATCACGGCGACCACGGGGATGAGGTAGGTCACCATCGACGCCGTGGTGGCGCCCGCGTCGGTGATGAGCCGGTAGTACAGCATGTAGGCCAGGCCGGTCCCGACGGCGCCCAGCGCACCGGCGCTCAGCACCACCCGCGTGGTCAGCGACACCGGGTCCGCGGCGACCAGCGGCGCGGCCACCCACAGCAGCACCGCGCCGGCGCCGAGCTGCCCGGCCGCCAGCGCGAGCGGGTTGCCACGCCCGGAGATGAAACGCCGGGTGTAGGTGAAGGCGACGCCGTAGCACGCCGCGGCGAGCACGATCGCGAGCTGGCCCGACAGCGCGTTCGCGCCGCTTTGGTCCCACGGCCCCACGACCAGGACCACGCCGGTGAACCCGATCAGCAGCCCGAGCGCGCGGCCGAGCGACAGGCGCTCCTCCGGCAGCGCGGCCGAGGCGAACACCAGCGTGAACAGCGGCGTGGTGCCGTTCAGCACCCCGGCCATGCCGGAGGTGATGCGCTGCTCCCCCCAGCCGAACAGGAAGAACGGGATGACGTTGGCCACCACGGCCATGAGCGCCAGATGGCCCCACATCCGGCCGCCGCGCGGCAGCGCGATCCGCCGTACAGCCAGGATGGCCACGAGCGCCAGCGTGCCGAACGACAGGCGCGCCAGCACGATCTGGATGGGCGACAGGCCCTCCAGCGCGAACTTGATCAGCAGGAAGCTCGCGCCCCAGATGCAGGCCAGCACCACCAGGCGCGTCACGTTGGCGCGCGTCAGCCCGGCACCGCTCACGCGCCCGCCTCCGCCGCGGCGGGCGACAGGCCGGACACCCACGCGGCCACCACGCCGACGATCTCGGCGAGCACGTCCGCGGGGTCGCGGCCGTCCCGCTTGCGCACCGCGAAGCCGTGGTCGCCGCCGCGCACCACGTGGACCTGGCTCGGCCCGGCCAGGCGCGCGGCGCGCTCGCGCTCCAGCAGCGCCAGGTCGGCCAGCGTGTCGCGGTCGCCCTGCACGAAGAGTGCCGGCGTGCGCAGCGCCGGCCAGTGCGCGGTGCGCAGCCGGTCGTCCGGCACGGCCGCGCCGGCGCGCCGCGGCGGGTGCAGCGGGTAGCCCAGGAACACCAGGCCGTCGCACGGCTCGCCCTGCGCCGCCAGGTGCGACGCCACCCGACCGCCCATCGACCGCCCGCCCAGGACCAGCGGGCGCCCGCCGAAGCGCTCGCGCGCCACCGCGGCGACCTCGCGCGAGCAGGCTTCCAGTCGTGGCATCGGGTCGGGGGCCTTCCGTCCGGCTTCGGTGTAGGAGAAGTTGAACAGCAGGACCGGATGCCCCTGTTCCGCCAGGCCCCGGGCCACTGCCCGCAAAAGTGGACTGGTCATGTCCGTGCCGGCGCCGTGCGCCAGCACCAGGCCGGCCGCCCCGTCCACCGGCCGGCCCGGCTCCCACAGCAGGGCGGAGACCTCCGGCACGGCCTGGGGGCGGCGCAGCGGGACGCGCAGGCGCGTGGTGATGACATCGGACACGGGAAACGGACTTTCTGGACGGGGGGCGAGCAGCGGATGGTACCCGGCACGCCGCGTAGCCTGGGACGCGCCAGGCCCCGGCGAAAGGAGCACGGTTGCGCAGGCCAGGGCGGCTCGCCGGACGGCTCGCCGCTGTGATCACCGCGTTGAGCGCGGTGTACGCCGGCTTCACGTTCCTGCAGGTGTGGCACGCCTCGGAACAGGACGAGGTCCACCCGGCGGGCGCGATCGTCGTCCTGGGCGCGGCCCAGTACGACGGCCTGCCCTCGCCCGCGCTGGCGGCGCGGCTGGACCGCGCCGCGGCGCTGTACGCGCAGGGCGTGGCGCCCATCGTGGTGGCCACGGGCGGGCAGCGGCCCGGCGACCGCTACACCGAGGCGAACGCCGGCGGGCGCTACCTCCTCGCCCACGGCGTGCCGGACAGCGCCCTGCGCCTGGAGGTGCAGGGCCGCAGCACGTGGGAGTCGCTGGCCGCGACCGCGCGCTTCCTGCGCCGCGAGGGCGTCCGCGAGGTGCTCCTGGTGACCGACGCCTATCACGCGTTCCGGGTCGCGGAGGTGGCGCGCGAGGTGGGGCTGGTGCCCCACGTCACCCCGGTGAACCCGGGCAAGGCGTCGCTGCGCAGCCTGGGGCGCGAGACGGTCGCCGTCGCGGTGGGGCGCTTCCTGGGCTACCGGCGGCTCACGCGACTGGACCAGGTCATCGAGCAGGCCAGCGAGATCGTGCGGTGACCGAGCTCGCCCGGCGCCTCGGCCTGCGCGACGCCGTGGTGATCGGGCTGGGCGCGATGCTGGGCGCCGGAGTGTTCGCCGCGCCGGGACCGGCGGCAGCCGCCGCGGGGAGCTGGCTGCTGGCCGGGCTCGCCCTGGCCGCGGCCGTCGCGTACGCCAACGCGACCTCGTCGGCGCAGCTCGCCGCGCGCTACCCGGAGTCGGGCGGGACCTACGTGTACGCGCGCGAGCGCCTGGGCCCGTACTGGGGCTTCCTGGCGGGCTGGGGCTTCGTGGTCGGCAAGAGCGCGAGCCTCGCGGCCATGGCGCTGACGTTCGGCGCCTACGTGCACCCGCCGCTGGCCCGTCCGCTCGGCGTCGCCGCCGTGGTGGTGCTGGCCGCCGTGAACGCCAGGGGCGTGGACAAGACCGTGCGCCTGACGCGGGTGATCGTGGCGGCCGTGCTGGCCGTGCTGGGCCTGGCCGTGGCCGCCGCGCTGGGCGGCGGCACCGCCAGCCCGGCCAACCTCAGCGCCGGGCTGCCCGCCGGCGCGCCCGGCGTGCTGCAGGCCGGCGGGCTGCTGTTCTTCGCCTTCGCCGGCTACGCGCGCCTGGCCACCCTCGGCGAGGAGGTGCGCGAGCCGCAGGTGACGATCCCGCGGGCGATCCCCATCGCGCTGGGCATCGTGGTCGCCGTGTACGCGGTGGTGCTCGGCGCGGCGCTGCTGGCCATCGGCCCCGAGCGGCTGGCGGCGTCGCCCGCGCCGCTGGCGGCCGCCGTGGAGGCGGGGCGCTGGGCGGCCGCGGCGCCGGTGGTGCGGGCGGGCGCCGCGGTGGCCGCCGCGGGCGTGCTGCTGTCGCTGCTGGCGGGCGTGAGCCGCACCAGCCTGGCGATGGCCCGCCGCCGCGAGCTGCCGGGCGTGCTGGACGCCGTCCACCCGCGGCACCGGACACCCCACCGCGCCGAGTTCGCCGCGGCCACCGTGGTGTGCGCGGTCGTCGCCGTGGCCGACCTGCGCGGGGCGATCGGGTTCAGCTCCTTCGCCGTGCTGGCCTACTACGCGCTGGCGAACGCCTCGGCGTGGACGCTGCCGGCGGCGCAGCGGCGCTGGCCGCGCGGCCTGGCCGCGTTCGGCGTCGCCGGCTGCGCCGTGCTCGCCTTGGCGCTGCCGCGCGCCTCCGTGGCGGCGGGCGTGACCGTCCTGGGCGCCGGGTCGCTGGCGTGGCTGACGACGCGGCGGCGCCGGCGGTAGCGGGCTCAGGCGGCTGGTGCGGCACGCACGGCGACCACCGCGATGTCGTCGCGCGGCAGGCCGCCGGAGAAGGCCAGGACCTCGTCCACCAGGCCCTGCGCCATCGGCTGGGCGGCGGCCTCGCGCCGGGTCGCCAGGGCGGCCGCCAGGCGCTCGTCGCCGTAGAACTCCTCGCCTCGGCGCGCCTCGGTGATGCCGTCGGTGAAGAACACCAGCGCGTCGCCCGGCTCCAGCACCAGCGTGCTGGCCTCCGCGGTGGCCTCCGGCATGACGCCCAGCAGGTCGCCGGGCCGCCCCGCGGACCGGGGCCGCATGGTGCCGGTCACCAGGATGGGCAGCGGGTGGCCGCCGGAGGCGAAGTGCACCTCCACGTCGCCGCCGGGCCGGCGCGCCAGCCGCGCGTACGCGACCGTGCAGAAGCGCGGCGCGTCCTGGCGCAGCAGCGCCTGGTTCAGCAGGCTCAGCACCGCCTCCGGGCGGCTCTCCCGGATCGCCGCCGCCCGCACGGTGTGGCGCGCCAGCGCCGTCACCGCCGCGGCCTGCGCGCCCTTGCCGCAGACGTCGCCGATCACCACGGCCCAGTCTCCCGCCGGCAGCTCGAACACGTCGTAGAAGTCGCCGCCGACTTCCTCCCCGGACAGCGCCGGGCGGTAGACGGCGCCCACGTCGATGCCGGGCACCGCCGGCGGCGCCGGCGGGATGAGGCTCTGCTGCAAGGTCTGTGCCAGCACCCGGGCGCGCGCCTCGGACTCCTCGGCGCGCTGGCGCGCGCGCAGCAACTCGCGCTCGTACTCGCGGCGCTCGGTCGCGTCGAAGACGGTGGTGCGCACCAGCAGCGGGTTGCCGTCGGCGTCCTGCTTGAGCGTGGAGTTGACCAGCGCCGGCATGCGGCTGCCGTCGGCGCGCACGATGTCCACGGCTATCTCGCGCACGGAGCCCTGCATGCGCAGCATCGGCGCGTAGTGGGTCTCGTGGTAGATCTGCCCGCCCGGCGACAGCAGCTCCTGGAAGCGCCGGCGGCCGACCAGGTCCTCGCGGCGCAGTCCCGTCCAGCGCAGGAACGTGGTGTTGACCTTGACGAGGGTGCCGTCGGGCAGGGCCGACAGGTAGCCGCAGGGGGCGTGGTCGTACAGGTCGTCGGCGTCGCGCTCCAGCAGTTCGTGCAGGGGCGGGTCGCCGTCGAGCCGCTCCGCGGCCGCCGGGAGGTCAGACACCGGCGCCCACGCGCGGCAGGAACGCCTTGATGGCCGCCACGGTCTCCTCCGGCGCGCTCAGGTTGGGGCAGTGGCCGGTGGCGCGCAAGCGCACGAGCGTCGCGTCGGCGACCTGGTCGGCGACGTACTGCCCCACGGCGTCCGGCGCGAGCACGTCCTCGGCGCACTGCAGCACCAGGGTCGGCACGGGGACGCGCGCCAGGTCGGCGCGGTTGTCCGAAAGGAACGTCACGCGCGCGAAGTCCCGGGCGATGTCGGGGTTGGTGCGGCAGAAGCTGGAGGTCAGTTCCTGCCCCAGCTCGGGACGCTCGGCGTTGCCCATGATCACGGGCGCCATCGCACTGGACCAGCCCAGGTAGTTGGCGTCCAGCGAGTCCAGCAGCTCCTCGATCGCCTCGCGCTGGAAGCCGCCGACGTAGCCGTCGTCGTCCAGGTAGCGCGGCGACGGACTGACCATGACCAGGGCGCCGACGCGCTGGGGGGCGCGGATGGCCGCCAGCGCGCCGATCATCGCGCTCACGGAGTGGCCGACGATCACCACGTCGCGCAGGTCCAGCTCCTCCAGGATCTCCACGAGGTCGGCCGCGTAGCCGTCGAGGGTGGCGTACCGGGCGGGGTCGTACGCGGCGTGGTCCGAGCCGCCGTGGCCCACGTGGTCCATCAGCACCACGCGGTGCGTGTCGGAGAACTCCGGCGTGACGTACCGCCACATCTGCTGGTCGCAGCCGAAGCCGTGCACGAACAGCATCGGTCGGCCGTCCTCGCGCCCGGACACCGTGACGTTGTTGCGCCCGAAAGCTCCCATGGGCGCGGAAGCTACCCACGAGGCCGCCATCTCAAAGAAGCGATTTGGGGGGCAACACCGCGGGTACGCACGCGATCAAACGGATGCCCCGGGCGCCGGTGTACCGGCGGGAAGGCGGATGCGGATGACACGGGTGGGGCTCGTCCTCGGCGCGGGCGGCACGGTGGGTCAGGCGTACCACGCCGGCGTGCTGGCCGCCCTGGAACACGACCTTGGGTGGGATCCGCGCTCCGCCGACGTCATCGTGGGCACGTCGGCGGGCTCGATCACCGGTGCGCTGCTCCGCCTGGGCGTGCCGGCCGCGGAGCTGGCGGCCTGGGCGGTCCAGGCGCCGCTGCGGCTGGACGGCGGCGCGGTGGAGGACTGGCTGAGCCGGGAACGGCCGCAGTTCCCGCCGTTCACCCCGCGCCACTGGCTGCGCCCGTGGCGCCCGCCGTCGCCGGCGCTCGTGGCGAAGATGGCCCGCCGCCCGTGGTCGGTGCGCCCCGCGGTGGCCGCGCTGACGTGCGCGCCGCGCGGCCGCGTGGACCTGCTCGTGCACGCCGGCGCCCTGGAGGAGCTCGCGGGCGAATGGCCGGAAGGGCTGCGCGTGTGCGCGGTGCGCCGGCACGACGGTGAGCGCGTGGCGTTCGGCGCGGAGGGGGCGCCCGCGGCGGCGCTGGCCACGGCGGTGGCGTCCTCGTGCGCGATCCCCGGCTACTTCGCCCCCGTGCGCATCGGCGGGCGCGAGTACGTCGACGGCGGCGTGCACTCGCCGAGCAACGCCGACGCGCTGGCCGGCGACGAGCTGGACGTGGTGATCGCCGTGTCGCCGATGTCGACGTCGACGCGCGTGCGGGCGCTGGACGCGCCGGTGCGCTACGCCGCCCACCGGCGCCTGGTGCGCGAGCTGCGCCGCCTGGAGCGGCGCGGCGTGACGGTGGTGCGTTTCGAGCCGGGCGGGCGCTCCCTGGCGGCCATGGGCATCAACATGATGGCCGACGACCGCGCCGACGCGGTGGTCCAGGCCGCGTTCATCGAGGCCGGCGGCATGGCGGCGGGCCGGCTGCTGGCCGACCGGCTGGCGCCGGTGCGCGCACGGGCCGCGGCACAGTGAGGCGTTCCTCACCGTCCGGCAATGGCGGAGCAATCGGACCGTAACGCGCCGGCCCCAGCATGGCCGCATGGCGCTCGCTCCGCTCCTGCCCCCGCTCCAGGGCTTCACGGTCGGCATCACCGCCGCCCGTCGCTGGGAGGACCAGGCGCAGCACCTGGCCAGCCGGGGCGCGGAGATCCTGCATGCCCCCGCCCTGCGCTCGGACCCCGCCGACCCGGAGGGCGAGCTCCGCCACGTCACCGAGGCGCTGGTGACCCGCCCGCCGGACCTCACCATCCTGACCACCGGCGCGGGGGCGTCGGCATGGTTCTCCGCCGCGGACAGCTTCGGCGCCGGCAGCGAGCTGCTCGAGGCGCTGCGGCGCGGCGCCGTGATCCCACGCGGGCCCAAGACCGTGGCCGCCTGCATCCAGGCCGGGCTCGACGTGCCGCGCCGGGGGGGTCATGAGCGAGTGCGCGAGGTGCTGGAGGCGGCGCGTGCCGGCGGCGGTCTCGAAGGCCGCCGTGTCGCCGTGCAACTCGACGGTGCGGCGACGTCGTGGTTGGTCGATGAGCTGCGCCGGGAGGGCGCGCAGGTCGTCTCGGTCCGCGTGTACCACTGGCAGCCGTCGCACGACGACGAGCCGGTGCGCAAGCTGATCGACGGCGTCTGCCGCCTGCGGGTGCACGCGGTCACGTTCACGAGCACGCCGGCGGTGCGCAACGTGTTCTCCGTCGCCCGCCAGGCCGGACGCGACGCGGAACTGCGCGAGCGGTTCGCTTCCGGCACCGCCGCCGTGTCGATCGGCCCGGTGACCAGCGAGGCGCTGCGCCGGGAAGGCGTCGCCGACCCGGTCGAGCCGGCGCGCGCGCGGCTGGGCGCGATGGTCGCCGCGCTGGTCCACCACCTCGAGGGCCGCCGGCGCATCCTGGTGCTGGCCGGATGCGAGGTGCTGATCCAGGGGGCGGCGGTGCTCGTCGACGGCGCGCCGCGGGCGCTCAGCGAGCAGGATCGGCATCTGCTCGCCGTCCTGGCCGAGGCGAACGGCCGGGTGGTGCCCAAGCAGGCGCTGCTCGACCGCGGCCTGGGCGCCGGGGCGGTCAGCGAGCACGCGGTCGAGGTCGCGGTCGCGAGGCTGCGGCGACGGCTGGGCCCCGCGGGCGCCGGCGTGCAGACGGTGTTCCGCCGCGGCTACCGGCTGGCGCTGGACGGCGCCGGCTCGGGCTCGGCCACCTCGATCACGCCACCGGTCAGGCGCACGTCGTAGACCGGGATGCGTACCGCGGGATCGTCCAGGCACGTGCCGGTGCGCAGGTCGAAGCGCTCCTTGTACACCGGCGAGGCGACCACGGGCACGCCGGCGACGTCGCCGAGGATGCCCCGCGACAGCACGGCGGCGCCGCTGAACGGGTCGACGTTGCCCACGGCGTGCACGTCGCCGTCGCGCAGGCGGAACACGGCCACCTGCCGGCCGCCCACGCGGGCGCACACCCCGCTGTCGGGCACGATGTCGTCCAGGGCGCAGAGCGGGATCCAGACTCCGCTCACGCCCGGCCCCCCGTGACCGCGCCGGCCAGCCCGGTGACCGCGTCGGCTTGGGGCAGCGCCACGCCGGCCATGTCGACCGCCTCCCGCTCCTCGGGCCGGGCCGGACGGCGCTGGCCGCGCTCGCGCACGTACGCCAGCGTGGGGTCCGGCGTCTCGTCGTTGACGAAGTGGCGGAAGGCCCGCAGCCGCACCGGATCCTCCAGCGTCGCCTTCCATTCGCACCGGTAGGTGGCGACGTGGCGCGCCATGTCCGCCTCCAGTTGCTCGCAGATGCCGAGGCCGTCGTCGATCACCACGCGCCGCAGATAGTCCACGCCGCCCTCCAGGCGGTTGAGCCAGGTGGCCGTGCGCTCCAGCCGGTCCGCGGAGCGCACGTAGAACATGAGGAAGCGGTCCACGTAGCGAACCAGCGTCTCGGTGTCCAGGTCCTCGGCCAGCAGCACCGCATGCTGGGGCCGCATGCCGCCGTTGCCGCACACGTAGAGGTTCCAGCCCTTCTCGGTGGCGATCACCCCCACGTCCTTGCCCTGGGCCTCGGCGCACTCCCGCGCGCAGCCGGACACGGCGCACTTGATCTTGTGCGGGGCGCGCAGGCCCCGGTAGCGCAGCTCCAGGTCGATGGCCAGGCTGGTGGAGTCCTGGACCCCGTAGCGGCACCAGCTCTCGCCGACGCAGGACTTCACGGTGCGCAGCGCCTTGCCGTAGGCGTGCCCGGACTCGAAGCCCGCGGCCACCAGCCGGGCCCAGATCGCGGGCAGTTCGTCCAGGCGGGCGCCGAACAGGTCGACGCGCTGCCCGCCGGTGATCTTGGTGTACAGGTCGTGGTCGCGCGCGACCTCGCCCAGCACGATGAGCTGCGCCGGCGTCAGCTCGCCGCCCGGCACCCGCGGCACCACCGAGTACGTGCCGTCCTTCTGGAGGTTGGCCAGGAAGCGGTCGTTGGTGTCCTGGAGGGGCAGGTGCTCGTCGGCGAGCACGTACTCGTTCCAGAAGGACGCGAGGATGGAGGCGACCGCGGGCTTGCACACGTCGCAGCCGCGTCCGGTCCCCCAGCCGTCCAGGAGCTCGGCGAAGGTGCGGACCTCGCGCACGCGCACGATGTCCGCCAGCTCCTGCCGGGTGTGGGGGAAGTGCTCGCACACGCTGCGGTCGACCGCGACGCCCGCCCGCTCCAGCTCGTGCTCCAGGATGCCCTTGACCAGCGGCACGCAGCTCCCGCAGCCGGTGCCCGCGGCGGTGCAGGCCTTGACCTCGCCCACCGTGGTCAGCCCCTCACCGGCGATGGCGGCGCAGATGGCCGCCTTGGAGACGTTGTTGCAATTGCAGACGGTCGACTCCATCGGGATCGCCGCGGGACCCAGCGCCGCGCCGCCGCCGGCGCGCGCGGGCAGGACCAGGTCCGCGGGATCGCCCGGCAGCGGCAGCGCCGACAGGCAGCGCTGGTGCAGGGCGGCGTAGTCGGCGGCGTCGCCGACCAGGATGCCGCCGAGCACGCGGGTGCCCTCGCCGTCCACCACCAGCCGCCGGTACACGCGCGCCATCGGGTCGCTCCACACCAGGCTGCGCGCGTTCTCGGCCGTCCCGTGCGCGTCGCCGAAGCTCGCGACGTCGACGCCGAGCAGCTTGAGCTTGGTGGACATGTCCGCGGGCGCGAAGACCGCGTCGCCGCCCAGGAGCCGGCCGGCCACCACCCGCGCCATCGCGTAGCCGGGGGCGACCAGGCCGTAGACGCGGCCGCCGAAGCTGGCGCACTCGCCGATCGCGAAGATCGCCGGGTCGGAAGTCCGGCACGCCTCGTCGACCACCACGCCGCCGCGCTCCGCCACGTCGAGGCCGCACGCGCGCGCGAGCTCGTCGCGTGGGCGGATGCCGGCGGAGATGACCACCACGTCCGCGTCCAGCGCGTCGCCGTCGCTGAACTCCAGGCGGGCGCCGCCGGGACCGTGCACGATCCGCTCCGTCACCGCACCGGTGCGCACGCCGATGCCCAGCGCCTCGATCTCCTGGCGCAGGATGGCCCCGCCGCCGTCGTCGACCTGGACCGGCATCAGGCGCGGCGCCATCTCCACCACGTGCGTCTCAAGGCCCAGGTGGCGCAGGGCGTTCGCGGCCTCCAGTCCCAGCAGGCCCCCGCCCAGCACCACGCCCACGCGCGCGCCGGCCGCGGCCGCGCGGATGGCGTCCAGGTCGTCCAGCGTGCGGTACACGAAGCAGCCGGGCCCGCGCGCGCCCTCGATCGGAGGCACGAACGGCGCGGAGCCCGTGGCCAGCACCAGCGCGTCGTAGCGCTCCCGCGACCCGGAGGCGGTGGCCACCGTGCGCGCCGCGCGGTCCACGGCCGTCACGGGATCGCCCAGGACCAGCTCCACTCGCTCCGCCACCTCCGGCGACAGCAGGCTCAGGTCCTCGGCCGAGCGGCCGTCGAAGTAGGTGCTCAGGTTCACGCGGTCGTAGGCGGCGCGGGGCTCCTCGCCGAAGACGACGACGCGCCAGGCGTCGGCGCCTCCGGCCTCCACGAGGCAGTCCAGCAGCTTCTGGCCGACCATGCCGTTGCCGGCGACGACGAGGGTGGGATTCATGGAGGGCACGGTAGGCGGGGGCTGTTTCGCCACGGTTGGGCCCGTGCAACGGCCGCGTGAAGTCCGGCGCACAGGCGGCAAGCGCCGCGGTGCGGGGGAATTGCGGCGCGCGTAACGCGGCGGTATCGGCCGGGAAACCGCGGGGCCGCAGCATCCCGCGCCATGACCACCTCACACGATGCCGCCACCCGCCTGCTGGCCCTGCGCTCGTTCACCGGCAGGTACCGGGTCCTGCACCTGACCTGGCTCGCGTTCTTCCTGACGTTCGTCGTCTGGTTCAACTTCGCGCCGTTCGCCTCCACCGTGAGCGCGGCCTTCGGCCTGTCCGGCGAGCAGGTGGCGGTGCTCGCCCTGTGCAACGTCGCCCTGACCGTGCCCGCGCGCGTGCTGGTCGGCATGGCGCTGGACCGCTGGGGGCCCCGGCGGGTGTACGCGGCCATCCTGATGTACGCCGCCGTGCCGTGCCTGGCGTTCGCCGCCGCGACGAGCTTCGGCATGCTGGTCGCGAGCCGTCTCGCCCTCAGCGTGGTGGGCGCGGGCTTCGTGGTGGGCATCCGCATGGTCGCCGAGTGGTTCCCGCCGCGGGAGGTCGGCATGGCCGAGGGCGTCTACGGCGGGTGGGGCAACTTCGGCTCGGCCGCCGCGGCGCTCGCGCTGCCCACGCTGGCGGCCGTCCTGGGCGGCGCCGACGGCTGGCGCTGGGCGATCGGCAGCACCGGGATCGTGTCGGCCGCCTACGGCGCCTGGTACCTGCGTGCCGTCAGGGACACGCCCGACGGCCTCCCGCTGGTGCGGCCGCGCCGCCAGGGAGCGCTGGAGGTCACCCACCCTGGCGCGGTCGCCGGTCTGCTCGCCCTGAACCTGCCGCTGCTCGGCGCGCTGGGCCTGGTGGCGTGGCGGCTGGCCCGCGTGGGCTTCCTCTCGGGAGCGGGGCTGACGGCCGTGGTGGTGACGCTGGGCGCGCTGGCCGTCCTCCAGGCCCGCACCGTGTGGCGGGTCAACGCGCCGGCGCGCCAGGACGCCTACGACCCCGGCGACCGCTACCCGTTCCGGTCCGTGGTGGTGCTCTGCCTGGCTTACGCGGTGACCTTCGGCTCGGAGCTCGCGGTCGTGTCCATGCTGCCCACGTTCTTCGCGGGCACGTTCGGGCTGTCCACGGTCGCGGCGGGCGCGACCGCGAGCGCGTTCGCCTTCATGAACCTGGGAGCCAGGCCGGCGGGTGGGCTGCTGTCGGACCTGCTCGGCAGCCGCCGCCGCACGCTCACCGCGATGCTGCTGGGCCTGTCGGGCGGCTACGCGCTGATGGCCGCGGTCGGGTCGGGGTGGCCGGTGCCGCTCGCGATGGTCGCGGCGATGACGTGCTCGCTGTTCGTGCAGGCGGGCGAGGGCGCCACCTACGCCATCGTCCCGCTGGTGAAGCGGCGCGTCTCGGGGCAGATCGCCGGCCTGGTCGGCGCCTACGGGAACGTGGGCGCGCTGGCCTACCTCACGCTGCTGCTGTTCGCCGGGCCCACGGTGTTCTTCCTGGCGATCAGCGCGTCCGCCATCGCCGCTGCGATCGCGTGCCGGTGGCTGGTCGAGCCCCAGGGCAGCTTCGCGCACGTGCACGAGCCTTCGGACGCCGTCACGGCCGCGCCCGCGCTGGAGGAGCGCATCGCGTGACGGACCTGCTGACGCCCCTGGACCGCTACCTGGCGGAGCAGCGCGGCACCACGGCGGTGGGACGCTTCGCCCGGTGGCACGAGCGGGACGGCGGAGGGCGGCTGGCGGCGCTCACCCACTACCGGGAGCTGGTGCCGCTGGAGCGGCCGGGCCCGGGTGAGCAGTACGCCTTCCAGGTGGACCTGGACTCCTGCACCGGTTGCAAGGCGTGCGTGAGCGCCTGCAACCACATGAACGGCCTCGACGAGGGCGAGTCGTGGCGCTCCGTGGGCCTGCTGGTCGGCAGCCGCGGCGACCAGCCGTTCCAGCAGTCCGTCACCGCGGGATGCCACCACTGCGCCGAGCCCGCGTGCCTGTCCGGCTGCCCCGTCGACGCCTATGAGAAGGATGCCGAGACCGGCATCGTCCACCACCTGGACGACCAGTGCATCGGCTGCCGCTACTGCATTCTCATGTGCCCGTACGAGGTACCGACGTTCTCCGACCGGCTGGGCATCGTGCGCAAGTGCGACATGTGCAGCGGGCGCCTCGCGGCCGGCGAGGCGCCCGCCTGCGCGCAGGCCTGCCCCAATGGGGCGATCACGATCACCGTCGTGGCCCGCGCGGAATCCGCCGCGCGGGCCACCGGGGGCGAGGCGACGGTGCCCGGCGCGCCCGACCCGCGCATCACGCTGCCCACGACGGTGTACCGCACCACGCGGCCGGCCCTGCTCGCCTCGGAGGCGGCGGACCGGTCCAGCGCCGAGCCGGCGCACGACCATCCCCCGCTGGTGGTCATGCTGGTGCTGACCCAGCTGTCCGTGGGCGCCTTCGCCACCGACTACCTGCTGACGGTGCTCGACCGCCGCGTGGTGGCCGGGCCCTTCCCGGCCGCGTTCGCCCTGGCCGCCGGGCTGCTGGCGCTGGGCGCCAGCCTGCTGCACCTGGGCAGGCCGCGGTACGCCTACCGCGCCGTGGTCGGGCTGCGCCACTCCTGGCTGAGCCGTGAGATCGTCGCGTTCGGCGGGTTCGCCGGCGTCGCGGCCGCCTACGCCGCGGCCAGGTGGCTGACGCCGGGGACGATGACCCCGCCGATGCTGGCACTCGGCGCCCTGGTGGTGCTGACGGGCGCGGCGGGTGTGGGCTGTTCGGTCATGATCTACGCGGTCACGCGGCGCACGTGGTGGCGCGCCGCCATGACCGCGCCCCGCTTCGCCCTGTCGGGCGCGGTCTCCGGCGCCTCGGTCGTCATGGCCGCCGGCGTGGTCACCGCGGTGCTGGGCGGCGCGACCGCCCTGTCCGCCCCCACCGGCCCGCTGGCGCTGACCGTGATGGGCGCCACCGCCGCCAAGCTCGCCCTGGAGGCGGAGGTGCTGCGCAACCGGCGCGCCGGCAGCCCGGCGGACCTCGCGGGCACCGCCCGCCTGCTGGCCGGCCCGCTGCGCGGCCTCGTCCAGCGCCGCGTCGCGGCCGGCATGGCCGGCGGGATCGTCGTCCCCGGCATCCTCGCGCTGCTGGCGACCGAACCGGAAGCCCCCGTGGGGGTGGCCGCCGGGTTCGCGGTGACGGGTGCCCTGCTGGTGCTCGCGGGGGAGTTGTGGGAG
>DATMKC010000250.1:0-5817 GCA_035553555.1 Egibacteraceae bacterium
GGGCCCCGCCGCGCAGGCACGGGACTCCGGCGGCGCGTTGCGGGCGGCCGAGCAGGACACTGGCCCCATCGCGCTCATCGCCCCGCCGGAGCCCGTTGCGCACCTGCCGGTGGGCGACTTGCCGCCCTGGCCGGTGGACACGCCCGCGGGCGCCCTGGCCGGCCGGCCGGCGGACGCGCCCGCGGACACGCGCTTCGAGGCGCCGCCGGGCGCGCTCGCGCCGCGCATGCGCCGCGGAGTGGGCCTGCTCCTGGTCGGCACCGCGCTGGGCATGCTGGCCGGCGCCGTCTCGCTGGTGCTGCGCTGAGTCAGGACTGCTCGGCCGAGGGCGCGTAGCCCAGCCGGCGGGAGATCTCCAGCGCCAGGGCGCGCACCCGCGGTCCCAGGGCCCCCGGATCGCTCATGCGCGGGCTGGGCGCCACGACGCCGACCGCGGCGATCGGCCGGCCCAGGCGGTCCAGGATCGGCGCGGCCACGCCGGAGGCCCCGCGCTCCAGCTCGTCCAGCGACACCGCGTAGCCCCGCTCCCGGCAGGTGTCGAGTTCGGCGGCCACCTGCGGCTGGCGCTCCAGGTGCACGGCGCGGTCGTCACCGTCCATGAACGCCAGCAGCGCCCGCCCGTGCGCCCCGACGGTGATCGGGTGGCGGAACCCGACGTGGTAGCCCACCCGCACGAACAGGCCGGGCGGCTCCACGCGGTCCACCACCACGACGTCGCTGCGATCCCGCACGGTCAGGCACACCGCCTCGCGCACCTGGTCCATCAGCGCGCGCATGGCCGGCAGGGCGATGCGGCGCACCTCCAGGCCCCGCCCGGCCCGCGCGCCCAGTTCCACCAGCGCCACGCCCAGGTGGTAGCGGCGGGTGTCGCCGTCGCGCACCACGAAGCCCTCGTCGGCGAGCGTGTCGAGCAGCCGGTACAGCACCGCGCGGTCCAGGCCGGTCGCCGCCGCCAGCTCGGCCACGGTCGCGCCCTCCGGTGCGATGCCCAGGCACTTGAGCACGCGCAGGCCTCGCGCGAGTGTGCGCGAGCCGAGCGCTGCCTGGTCCGTCGCCACGTGCCGTTTCCCCTCGAGCGCGCCGGCACGCCAAGACCGGGGCGCTCCCCACTCGCACCCCGGTGAGGGCGCGGTCTCCCGCGGCGAGTGTGCCAGCGCGTCGTGAAGCGTCAATGGGTAACCGTCGGTACGTTCCCGCCGCGCTGAAGGGGAAGGGACCCGCTGCTAGGCTTCGCCTCCCCGCGGCGGCTGCCGGCCGCGGTGGCCTGACGAGGAGCGGAACACGGTGAGCGACGAGATCAAGAACCCGCTGGAGTCGATGACCGAGGCCTCGGTCTTCAAGAAGCTCTACGACAACCGCATCCTCTACCTGCGCGGTCCCATCGAGGACACGGTGGCCGACACACTGGTCGCGCAGATGATGTCGCTGGACGCGGAGAGCGACAAGGACATCACCCTCTACATCAACTCCCCCGGCGGGCTGGTGAGCGGCATGTTCGCCATCTACGACGTCATGGAGCTGATGAACTCCAAGGTCAACACGGTGTGCGTCGGCATCGCCGCGTCCGCGGCGGCGTTCCTGCTGTCGACGGCCACCGGCAGCCGGGCCGCCACGCCCAACGCCCGCATCATGTTCCACCAGCCGCTCGGCGGCGCGCGCGGTCAGGCCAGCGACATCCAGATCCAGGCGCAGCAGATCGCGTTCCTGCGCGAGCGGCTCTACGAGATCCTGGCCGAGCGCACGGGCCAGACCGTGGAGCGGATCCGCACCGACGCCGACCGCGACTTCTGGCTGTCGGCCGAGGAGGCCGTCGCCTACGGGGCGATCGACGAGGTCCGCCGCCGCGGCGGCGTCTGAGCCAGCGCGCCGCGGTCCAGCCGGTCGGTGCGCTGCAGGCGGCGCGCCCGGAAGCGCACCAGCCGGTCCAGCAGGGCCAGCTCCGGCGGCGTCGGCGCGCGCTGCGCCAGGTGCGCCCTGCGCACCACCAGCGACAGGCGGTCCAACAGCTCCAGCAGTTCGTCCTCGTGGCCGGTGACGCGCAGCTCCACGGTCGTGCCGGTCGCCAGGGCGCGCTCGGCGAGGCGCCGCACCGGCCGCAGGTAGCGCTCGTGCAGCGACTGCAGCTCCGCGCGCGGGCCGGGGAAGCGATTCCCGCCGTTCTCGCTCAGCCAGCCGGCCCACGAGCGCTCGGCCAGGGCCAGCGCCCCCAGGACCACGCCGGGGTCGGCCTCGCCCACGTCGACCTCGCGCAGGTCGCACGGGTCGGGACTCCACGTCGTCACGTGCAGCTGGTCGCCGCCGCGGCGGACGCAGCAGTGGCCCGGCTGGCCCTTGCTGAGCGGGATCAGCCCGGCGAGCTGGTCCTGCACCCACTGCATGTGGCGGTGCCCCGGCGGCGGGCGGCCGACCAGGTCGACCGCCGCCATCGACAGCGCAACGACGGCCACCACCCCGCCGGCGGCCCGCAGCCGCAGCTCCGTGCGCACGAACGGCAGCACCTCGTGCTCGAAGCTGCGCACCAGCTCGCTCAAGGTCTCCTCGTAGCGGGACGGCGGCACCAGCACCACGAAGTCGTCCGCGCCGGCGTGGAACGGCTCCGCGCCCGGCACGCCCGCGCACACGCCGCGCAGCGCCTGCCCCATCACGCGCAGGACGTCGTCGCCCAGGGCGAAGCCGCCGCTGTCGTTGATGCGGCGGAACCCGTCCAGGTCCACCCACAGCGCCACCAGGGCGTCCTCGGCCAGCAGGCGACGCTCCAGCTCCGCCTCCAGCCAGCCGGGGCCGGACAGGCCCGACAGCGGGTTGAGGTCGCGCTCGGCGCGCTTGCGCACGTCGGCCAGGGAGCGCAGCACGTCGCGCAGGCTCACCACGCCGACCAGCCGCCCCAGCGCGTCGGTCACCACCACGTCCTCGATGAGGTCGTCGCGCTCCCGGGCGGCCAGGATCGTGCCGACCTCCACCACGTCGAGCTCGGATTGCACCGTGCGGGCCTGATGGTCGGCGAACTCCGTGGCGGGGCGGTGGGCGACGTGCTCCCAGGAGCCGGCGGCGGCCACGCGGTCGACCGCGCGGCGTGACAGCTGCGCCACCACGCGGTTGTGGTCGGTGGCCACGAGCAGCCCCGCCGTGGGCTCGGCGGCGAAGCGCGCGTGGGCCTGTGCCAGCGTGGCCCCCGGTTCCAGCACCAGTGCGGGCGTGGCCAGGTGGCCCACGGTCACCTGCGCGCCGCCCAGCCTGGGCCGCTGCGCGGCCAGCGCGATGACGCGGCGCGAGTCCGGCGTGGGCGCCTCCCACACGCCGATGGCGGGCCGCGCCAGGAACCAGCCCTGCCCGGCCTCCACGCCGAGCCCCGCCAGGCTGGCCAGCTCCGCTTCCGTCTCGATGCCCTCGGCGATCAGGCGCGAGCCGATCTCCCGCGAGAAGCGCACCATCGCCTCGATGAAGGCGTGGCGCGCGCCGTCCTGGTCGACCTCGCGCACGAGGTCGCGGTCGATCTTGATGTAGGCGGGACGCAGGCGCGTGATCACCCGGAACGAGGCGTGGCCGGCCCCGGCGTCGTCGACCGCCAGCGCCACGCCCAGGTGGCGCAGGCGCTCGGCGCGGCGCGCCAGCGACTCCAGGTCGTCGATCGCCTCGGACTCGGTGACCTCGACCACCAGGTCGGAGGGCGCCAGGCCGGCCCGCTCCGCCAGCGCCACGAACTCCTGCACGTCGAAGGCGGCGTCCATGAGCGTGGTGGGGCTGGCGTTGACGAACAGCTTCACGCGCGGGAACGCGTCCTCGCCCGTGAGCAGCCCCTGCATGGCGGCGTCGAAGGCGGCGCGCTCGCCGTCCAGGCGCATGCCGGCTTCCTCGAGGGCGGCGAAGAACTCCTGCGGCCCGCCGGCCTCGCTGTGGCGCGGGCGCGCGAGCGCCTCGTACGCCAGCACCGACCCGGTTCCCAGGTGCACGATGGGCTGGTAGGCCATGTCCAGGCCCGCGTCCAGGTACGCCGAAGCGGCACGATGGACATCCGGCCGCCCGACGAGGCGCAGGGGCAAGCGCGGCCCATCAGTGGACATACGACCAGTCTCGGCGTCCGTACGGGGAATCTGTAGGGCTAACTCGGATCCAGTCCATTGGCACTAGGACGCCGGTTCCCGGAGCGTCGCGGTCAGTGCCGCTGGCAGCGCGGGCAGTACGTCGTGCCGCGCCCCGCCACCACCGTCTTGCGCAGCGGCGTGGCGCAGCGCGGGCACGGGCGGCCGGCCTGGCCGTAGGCAACCAGGAAGGCGGCGTTGCGCCCCGACTCGCCGTTCACCATGAGGTAGTCGCGGAACGTCGTGCCCTCCCGCTCCACCGACTCGGCCAGCACCTCGCGGATCGCCTGCCACAGCGCGCGGGCCCTGCGTGGCCCCACGGCGCGGGCGCACGGGTGGATGCGCGCCCGCCACAGCGCCTCGTCGGCGTAGATGTTGCCCACGCCCGCCACCGGCCGCTGGCTCAGCAGGTACGGCTTCACCATGGTGCTGGTGCCCGCCAGCGCCCTGGCGAAGCCGCCGGGGTCGAACGCCTCCGACAACGGCTCCGGCCCCAGCTTGGCCAAGGTCTCGATGCCGGCGTACTCCCCCGCCGGAACCACCGACAGGCGGCCGAAGCGGCGCACGTCGCGGAAGTCCAGCACGCCGTCGTCCAGCGTGAACGTGGCGCGCACGTAGGCGTCGCCGCCCCACGGGCGGCTTTCGCCGCCCGGCGCCGGCCACGGGTCGCCGCGGAAGCGGAACGAGCCGGTCATGCCCAGGTGCATCACCAGCTCCAGGCCGCCCTCCAGCTCCGCGATCAGGTACTTGCCGCGGCGGCGGAGGACGTGGACGCGGCGCCCGGCGGCCTCGTCCACGTCGTCGAAGCGCGCCTGCGGCGCCGCGTGCACCGCCTCGATGCGGCGGCCCTCCAGGCGCGGGGCCAGCTGGCGGCGCACGCTCTCGACCTCGGGGAGCTCCGGCATGCGGCCATGATGCCGCGCCAGGCCGCCCGCGCGCGGAGCCGCGCAAGCGGCCGTGCCGCCTCCACCGATCAGAACGAGTCCCCTGCGATGCTGCACCGGTACTGCGCGGACCATGCCGGCCTAGTCCTTCAGGACTACATTCGGCTATTTCCATGCACAGAGAGTGAAGCGGGTTTACGGGTTTGCCGAACCGTACGGCAACGGCTCCCGGGCAGTCACGGGAGCGCCGGATCGGAGGGCGCACAGCGTGATCCAACCTATCGCGACGATATCCGCCAGCGGGGCGGTGCGGGACCAGCAGCCGCTGGACCGCGAGGCGGCGGCCCTGTTCCTGCGAGCGCAGGCGTCGTGGCTGCGCCGCGGCCTGCGGCTGGCGGAGGACCCCGTGGAGGTGGGCATCGTCCTGGGCACCCACGACAGCTCCCACGAGTCCTGGGTCGAGCTCATCGCCGCGGTGGAGCGCAGCGCGGGCGCGCCCGCCGCCGGCGTGGTCTCCGCCCTCTACGGCTTCCACGGCCGGGTGGTGGGCTCGCTGGAGCGCGACATGGACCTGCGCCTGGACGCGGCCGTGCAGGCGCAGGTGCGGCGCATGCTCGCCGACCGGCTCACCGAGATGACCGAGCAGGCGGTGGCGCTGCTCGCGCGCTAGCGAAGGCTAGCGAGGAGGCATGCGCAGAGCGCCGTCGAGGCGGATCACCTCGCCGTTGAGCAGCGGGTTCTCCACGATCTGGCGCACCATGAGCCCGTACTCGGCCGGGTCGCCCAGCCTGCTGGGATGCGGGATCGCCCTGCCCAGCGCCTGGCGCGTCTCCTCCGGCAGTGCCGCCAGCATC
>DATMKC010000251.1:0-2113 GCA_035553555.1 Egibacteraceae bacterium
AACAGGAAACCGTCCTGGGGGACCATGACCACGCGGTGGCGCAGGTCGGCGAAGGGCACCTCGTCGGCGGGCACGCCGTTGAGCAGGACCCGGCCGCCGGCCGGGTCCATCAGGCGCGTCAGCAGCTTGGCGAACGTAGTCTTGCCGGAGCCGGTCTCGCCGACCACGGCCACGCGCGTGCCGGGTGCGATCAGCAGGTCGACGTCGCGCAGCACGGGCGTGTCGGGGGCCGCCGGGTAGGCGAACCACACGTGCGCGAAGCGCACCTCGACCGGCCCCGGCGGAATCGGCCGCCCGCCGCCGGGGGATCCCGCCGGGTCGGTCACGTCCGGCGCCGTGTCCAGCAGGTCCAGGACGCGCCGCCAGCCGGCGATCGCGGACTGCGCCATGTCGAGCACCTCCGTCGCGATCTGCACCGGCCCCACGAACAAGGTCACCAGGAACAGGAACGCCACCAGGCGGCCGGGCGTCAGCTCGCCCGCCACGCCCGCGTGCACGCCGACCACCACCACGCCGGCCATGGCGGCGGCGGCGAACAGCTCGCCGCTGGCGAACATCAGGGCGCCCAGCCTGCCCGCCCGGAAGGCGGCGCGGAAGTGCCGCGTGACGGCGCTGCCGATGCGCTCCTCCGTGCGGGCGGTGGCGCCGTACGCGCGGATCACCGGCGCGCCCACGACGGATTCGGCCAGGGCGGCCAGCAGGAAGCTCAGCCGCACCCGCACCTCGTCGTAGGCGCGGCGCAGGATGCGCTGGAACCAGCGCAGCGCCAGCACCAGCGGCACGAACAGGCCCAGGACCACGGCCGTCAGCAGCGGGGAGTAGAGCAGCATCACGGCGGTCGCGAGCCCCAGTTGCAGCACGGCGACCACCAGCACCATGCCGCCCCACTCCATGAAGTGGCTGATGGTGTTCACGTCCGCGGTCACCCGGGCGACCAGAGCGCCGCGATGCTCGCCGCTCTGGTGCAGCGCAGACAGGTCGTGGACGTGGCGGAACGCGCGCACGCGCAGGGCGGACAGCGCCGTCTCCGAGGCGCGCGACAGGCGGTACTGCATGAGTCCGCCGCACGCGCCGGTCACGGCGACGGCCGCCACGCCGAGCGCCACCAGCGTGAGCACCCGGTCGAAGCGCGGTCCGCCCTCGGCCAGCAGCCCCTGGTCGATGGTGAGCTGGACCGCGACGGGGGCGATCACCCTGCCCGCCGTGGCGACGACCGCCACCAGCAGCGTCAGCCCCATGCCGGCGCGCAGCTCCGGCGACAGGCGCAGGCCGCGGCGCAGGGTCCGCAGCGCACCCTCGGCCGCCGCGCCGGGCGCGATCGGCTCGGTCTCGGTGGCCCTCATCGCGCGCCCGCGGGCTCGTCGTAGGCCGTGACCAGGTCCGCGTAGCCGGGGACGGACGACAGCAGCGCGGCGTGCGTCCCGCGCGCGCGCACGAGGCCGTCCTCCACGTAGACGATCTCGTCGGCCAGCGCGATGGTCGCCCGCCGGTAGGCCACCACGACGATCGTCGAGGGCAGCGGCGCGGCGCGCAGGCCGGCGAGGATCGCCGACTCCACCGTGGCGTCGACCGACGAGGTCGCGTCGTCAAGCACGAGCAGCCGCGGCCGGCGCACCAGCGCCCTGGCCAGCGCCACGCGCTGGCGCTGCCCGCCCGACAGCGTGGCGCCGCGCTCGCCCACCATCGTGTCGTAGCCGTTCGGCAGTCGCTCGATGAAGTGGTGCGCCTGGGCGAGTGCGGCCGCCTCCCGCACCTCCTGGTCGCTGAACGCCTCGCCCAGGGTGATGTTGCCGCGCACCGTGTCGTCGAACAGGAACGAGTGCTGGAACACCAGCGCGGCGTCGCGCGCCAGCGTCTCGCGGGTGAGCGCGCGCACGTCGCGGCCGTCCAGGCGGACCTCGCCGGACTGCGGGTCGGCCAGGCGCACCAGCAGCGAGGCGATCGTGGACTTGCCCGAGCCGGTGGGGCCGACCAGCGCCACCACGCTGCCGGGGCGCACATGGAAGCCGATGTCGCGCAGCGCCGGGACGCCGCCGTCGGCCGGTGCGCCGTGGCCCGCGCCCCCGGCGGTCTCCGCCCACGCGCCCGCGCCGGAGGGGTCGTAGCTGAAGGA
>DATMKC010000252.1:0-4980 GCA_035553555.1 Egibacteraceae bacterium
TTCCAGGTCCTCCTGCGGCAGGTCGCTGATCTCCGGCACCCCGTCGCCGCCCGCGCGCTTGCGCTTGGTGCGCAGGTTCGGCACGGCAGCCTTGCGCGGATCGTGGGGCTCGTAGCGCACACCGGCCTCCGCCGCGCGCGCCGCCTGGATGATGTCGCCGACACGCTTGCGGATGGACTGCGGGTCGATGCCGTGCTCCGCGTTGTACTCGGTCTGCAGCCGCCGGCGCCGGTTGGTCTCGTCGATCGCGCGCTTCATGGAGTCGGTGAGCGAGTCGGCGTACATGATCACGCTGCCGTTCACGTTGCGCGCCGCGCGGCCGATGGTCTGGATCAGGGAGGTGCCCGAGCGCAGGAAGCCCTCCTTGTCGGCGTCGAGGATGGCGACCAGCGACACCTCCGGCAGGTCCAGGCCCTCGCGCAGCAGGTTGATGCCGACCAGCACGTCGAACTCGCCCATGCGCAGTTGCCGGAGGATGTCGATGCGCTGCACGGTGTCGATCTCGCTGTGCAGGTAGCGCACGCGGACGCCCGACTCCAGCAGGTAGTCCGTGAGGTCCTCGGACATCTTCTTGGTGAGCGTGGTGACCAGCACGCGCTCGTCGCGCTCGGCCCGCGCGCGCACCTCCGCGATGAGATCGTCGATCTGGCCCTTGGTCGGCCGCACCACGACCTCGGGGTCCACCAGTCCCGTCGGGCGGATGACCTGCTCCACGACCGTGGTGGACACCCGCTTCTCGAACGGCCCCGGCGTGGCCGACACGTACAGCGTCTGGGGGACGCGCGAGCGGAACTCCTCGAACGTCAGCGGCCGGTTGTCCAGCGCGCTGGGCAGGCGGAAGCCGTGCTCCACGAGCGTCTGCTTGCGCGAGCGGTCCCCCTCGTACATGCCGCCGATCTGCGGCACGGTGACGTGGCTCTCGTCGATGACGCAGAGGAAGTCGTCGGGAAAGTAGTCCAGCAGCGTGAACGGCGCCTCGCCGGGCGCCCGCCCGTCGATGTGGCGGGAGTAGTTCTCGATGCCGGAGCAGAAGCCGATCTCGCGCATCATCTCCAGGTCGTAGTTGGTGCGCATGCGCAGGCGCTGCGCCTCCAGCAGCTTGTTCTGGCCCTCCAGCTCCTTCAGGCGCTCCTCCAGCTCGTGCTGGATGGTGCCGATGGCGCGCTCCGTGCGCTGGCGGTCCGCGACGTAGTGGGTGTTCGGGAACACGCCCGCCTGCGCGACCTCCTCCACCACCTCGCCCGTCAGCGGGTCCATGCGCGTGATGCGGTCCACCGTGTCGCCGAAGAACTCGACGCGGTAGGCCAGCTCGCTGTCGGCCGGGAACACCTCCAGGGTGTCGCCGCGCAGCCGGAACTTGCCGCGCACGAAGTTGAGGTCGTTGCGCTCGTACTGCAGGTCGACCAGCTTGCGCAGCACCAGGTCGAGCCCGTGGTCCTCGCCCTGGTTCAGCATGAGCACGTGCTTGGAGTACTCCTCCGGCGAACCCAGGCCGTAGATGCACGACACCGACGCGACGATCAGCACGTCGCGGCGGCTCATGAGCGCCATGGTGGCGCGGTGGCGCAGCCGCTCCACCTCCTCGTTCACCGAGCTGTCCTTCTCGATGTAGGTGTCGCTGGAGGGAACGTACGCCTCGGGCTGGTAGTAGTCGTAGTAGCTGACGAAGTACTCCACCGCGTTGCGCGGGAAGAACTCGCGGAACTCGTTGGCCAGCTGCGCCGCCAGGGTCTTGTTCGGCGCGATCACCAGCGTGGGCTTCTGCACCGACTCGACGATCTTGCTGGCGGTGAAGGTCTTGCCGGAGCCGGTGACGCCCAGCAGGACGACATCGGACTCCCCCGCCGCCAGCGCCTTGACGACGCCCTCGATGGCCCGCGGCTGGTCCCCGGCGGGCTGGAAGTCGGACGCGATCTCGAAGGCGGGCATCAGCAGGCCATGCTACGTGCCGCCTGCGACACCGACCGCGTCGTCAGGGGCGGCGGGACAGCTGGTGCAGCGTCGCGGCCGCGCCGGCCGCCAGCGCCGCGCCCCCCAGGACCCCGCCCGGGCCGCCGCCGGTCGCGGGCAGCTCCGGTCCGGCGCCGGCCGGGGTGAGCCGGCCGGTGCCCTCCAGCACGAACGGGTCCCGATCGAAGTACGTCTGCGCGATGTACTCGGCGGTGCGGGTGGCGAACATCTGCGCGGAGAGCGTCGGGTTCGGCCCGCCCAGGCCGTCCGGCAGCGACGACGCGTCGCACACGAACAGCCGCTTGACCTCCCAGGACTCCTGGTTGCGGTCCACCACGCTGTTGTCCGGCGTGGCCGCCATGCGCATCGACGACTGCATGTGCAGGTACAGCGGCGGCCAGTCGGCGCGGTGCACGTCGCTCGCCCCCGCCGCCCGGAGGATGTTGGCGGCCTGGCGGCACAGCTCGTCACGGCGGCGGTCGCTCTCCGGCGTCGGCGTGTACTGCACCTGCGGGACGGCGCCGTGCTCGTCGGGCGCCCAGTTCTGCGACAGCGTCACGCGGTTGTCGCGGCTGATCTCGTCGTCGGTGAGCACCAGCAGCGTGAGGCTGCGGTCGTGCTGGCGCATGCGCTCGCGCAGCGCGCCGCCGACCACGTGGCCGCGCGTGCTCCACGGCTCGCCCTGGCTGTTGTCGTCCATCGCCCAGGAGTTGGAGAACGTCATGGTGCCGAACGCCGTCTTGCCGGGGCCGAGGCCCACCACCTCCAGGCAGCCCAGGCCGGGGAACTCGATGCGGCTCTGGCTGTTCTGCCCGACCGCCGGGTGGATGGGGAACGGGAAGTAGCCGGTCACGAAGTCGAACCAGTGCAGCGTGAGGTTGCGGCCGACCGAGTCGGTGGAGTTCGGCAGGCCGCTGTTCAGCCACAGCCGCGGGGACTCGACGCAGCCCGCCGCGAGGATCACCACCTCGGCGGTGGCCTCCTGCACCTCGCCGGAGCGCGTGTTGCGCCACTGCACACCGGTCGCGGCCGGGGCGCCGTCACGCGTGCCGGTGAGGATCTTCGTCGCGAACGCGTCGGTCTCCAGCTGGTAGCCCTTGTGCTCCTCGGCCAGCGGGACGTAGCTCACGTTGGTGCCGCGCTTGGCCTTGGCGGCCAGCGCGGCGCCGTGCGGGTGCATGCAGCCCTCGTAGCAGTGGCCGCACTGGTTGCAGCCGGTCCCGGCGCCGAAGTGGCCCGGCGGGATGATCGCGTTGTACTGCGGGCGCCAGCCGGCGCGGTGCACGTCCTTGCCGTTGATCTGCGGCAGGCCCAGCTTGTGCGCGCCGTACACCGCCCAGGCGTCCTTGGTGGGCAGCGCCGGGTCGCGGACCACCGGCAGGATGCCCTCGACGCGCTCGTAGTACGGCACCAGGTCGGCGTAGGCGTGCGGCCAGGCGCCCCGCTCCACGGCCAGCGGGTAGGCGCGCGGGGAGTTCGCGAAGTAGTGCTGCGTGGTGCCGCCGACTCCGGAGACCTGCTGCACCAGGCCGGAGCCGACCATGCGGCGCACCCACGGGCTTCGAGAGCGGTCGGACGGCCCCCAGCGGAACTGGCCGCTGACGACGTTGTTCATGTCGGCCTCGGAGTGCGACCAGTCGTGCTCGGGGTCGCGCGCGTAGCCGCCCGCCTCCAGGTGCAGGATGCGCAGGCCCTGCTCGGCCAGTTCCTTCGCGGCGACGGGACCCCCGCCGCCCGCGCCGATGATGATGACGTCGTAGTCGGCCATGTCGCTCTCCTACGGTCCCGCGTGTCCGCGCGGCCTGAAGCTCGGGTCCTGCGGCCAGTCGTCCTGGAAGTCGTCCAGGTGGCCGTGCGACGGGCCCGACCAGCCGATCTCCGTCCACTGCGGCATGGTGTCGCCCGGCACGGATGGGCGCCCCAGCGAGGCGTCGCCCCAGTACGCGAAGCCGGCGAACGGCAGGATCTGGTTGGCGATCTGCTGGATGTCCGGCGACGGGTCCTTGACCATGTCGCCCAGCGTCGCCAGCCGTCCGTCGGTGTCGGCCTGGGCGAAGCCCGCGCCGTGGCCGCCCTTGAGCGCGTACGCGTCGAGCACCGCGGCGACGGCCGCGGTCACGGAGCGGTCGGGCAGCGGCGGCAACGCCTTGTCGAACTCGGCGATGACCCAGCGCGCCACCGCGATGGTGCGCTCGTCGCCCTCCGGCGCGTCGTTGACGGCGGCGATCAGCGCGATGAACGCGCGCTCCACGGTGGGCAGCGTCTGCGCCTGCGCGAGCTCGGTCCACGGCGTGCGGTAGAGCACCTCCGGCACGCTGAGCGCGAACGCGCCGCCGGCGAGCTTCACCGCGGCGGACAACAGCTCACGGCGGTTGATCGTCGTCACCCCGGCCACCCTTTCGCTCCGGCCCGTGTCCCGGCCTCTTTCCCCGGCAGGTTCGACGGCAACGTACCGGACTCCTGCCGCGTCAGCCGCCGATGTAGGACATCTCCACGCGCGGCAGCTGCGGCGCCCCCGCGGAGCGCAGCTCCGAGTAGCGATCGTCCCGCGCGCCCCACAGCCGCGCGACCTCCTCGCGCAGGGCGTCGTCGGCCGCCCCGCCGCGCAACAGCGGCCGCAGGTCGTGACCGGAAGCCGCGAACAGGCAGGTGAACACCTCGCCCACCGCGGACAGCCGCGCGCGCGTGCAGTCGCCGCAGAACGGCTGCGTCACCGAGGCGATCAGCCCGATCTCGCCGGCGCCGTCCGCGTAGCGCCACCGGGTGGCCACCTCGCCGGGGTAGGCGGGCGCCACCGGCTCCAGCGGCCAGCGCGCCGCCAGGCGCGCCAGCAGCTCCGCCGCCGGCACCACGTCGTCGTGGCGCCAGCCGTTGCTGGCGCCCACGTCCATGTACTCGATGAAGCGCACCGTGACGCCGCGCTCGCGGCCGTACGCGGCCAGCGGCAGGATCTCCGACTCGTTCACGCCGCGGCGCACCACCGTGTTCAGCTTGACGCCGAGGCCCGCGGCGAGTGCCGCGTCGATGCCC
>DATMKC010000253.1:0-3292 GCA_035553555.1 Egibacteraceae bacterium
CGACGGCAGCGTCGGTCCGGAGCGCATGCCCATGCTGGCGAAGCGGTCCGGGTGCTTGAGGCCGATGTGGAACGCGCCGTTGCCGCCCATCGAGTAGCCGACGATGGCGCGCTGCTCGCGGTCGCCGGAGGTCGGCAGCCATGCGTCGACGAACGGGATCAGCTCGCCGATCACGTGCGACTCGAAGCGCGGCGGCGGCGTGTCGTAGCGCGGGGTGTCGCCGCCCTGCGCGTAACGCGGGTTCCAGTCCATCCAGAAGGGGTTCTGGTTCGGTCCGGGCCCGTGGCCGCCCGGCAGCGTCAGCCCGTGCGGCGCGACCAGGATCAGGTCCAGCGCCGGCTTGGCCACCCAGGTGGCGGGGTTGGCCCAGCGCCACGGCTCGGCCTCCGCGCGCACGTCCACCGGCGGCCCGGACGTGAGCGCGCGCACCCAGGCCGAACCGGCGCTGCCCTTGGCGCCCAGCCCTTCGCGGTAGGAGCCGCCCGTGCCGTGCAGGTAGTACAGCACCGGGCAGTCACGTCCCAGCGCGGGGTCGCAGCCCGGCGGCACGTAGTAGGAGAACGCCGTGGTCGCCCCGAGCATCTCGCTGGGCAGGCGCACACAGTCCACGGCGCCCACGGTGGGGGCGGACAGTGTGGCGGCGTCCGCGCACTCCGGCGCGAAGCCGTTGTCGCGGGCAGCCCCCGAGGGCAGGCCGCCGAGGAGCAGCGCCGCGACAACGAGCAGGATGGGAGCGGATCGGTGGGCCACGTCGCCTCCAGGGCGTTGACTGCCGTCGGGTCGAACGTTAATCTCCGCTCACATACCCGCCCTGTCAAATGGTTTTCGTGAGGAGCCCCCCATGCGCCACGCCGTCATCGTCGAAGCGGTCCGCACGCCCACGGGCAGGCGGGAGGGCAAGCTCAAGGACCTGCACGCGGTCGACCTGGCGGCGGAGGCGCTCAAGGCGGTGGTCGAGCGCTCGGGCGTGGACGCCGAGGCCGTCGAGGACGTGGTCATGGGCTGCGTGTCCCAGGTGGGGGAGCAGTCCGGCAACATCGCGCGCAACGCGATCCTCACCGCGGGCCTGCCGGAGTCCGTGTGCGGCACCACGGTCGACCGCGCCTGCGGCTCCTCCCAGCAGGCCATGCACTTCGCCGCCCAGGGGGTCATGGCCGGCGCCTACGACGTCGTGATCGCCGCGGGCGTGGAGTCCATGAGCCGCGTGCCGATGGGCGCGTCGCTGTCGAGCAACGGCCTGCCGTTCACGGCCGCCATGGCGCAGCGCTACGCCGACCGCGGCGGCATGGTCATGCAGGGCATCTCCGCCGAGCTCATCGCCGACCACTGGGACCTGTCGCGGGAGGAGCTCGACGCGTTCGGGGCGCGCAGCCAGCAGCGGGCCGAGGCCGCCACCGCCGAGGGCCGCTTCGACCGCGAGATCGTGCCCGTGGTGGTGGAGACCGACGGTGTCAAGCAGGAGCTGCGCACCGACGAGGGCATCCGCCCGGGCACCACGGCGGAGAAGCTCGCCGGGCTCAAGCCCTCTTTCAAGCCGGACGGCAAGATCACGGCCGGGACGTCCTCGCAGATCAGCGACGGCGCCGCCGCGATGCTGATCATGAGCGAGGAGGCCGCCGCGCGGCACGGGCTCACGCCCCGCGCGCGCTTCCACACGTTCGCGCTGGCCGGCGTGGACCCGATCTTCATGCTGACCGGCCCCATCCCCGCCACGCAGAAGGCGCTGGAGCGCGCGGGGCTGTCCATCGGCGACATCGACCGCTTCGAGATCAACGAGGCGTTCGCCTCCGTGGTGCTCGCCTGGCAGCGCGAGACGGGCGCGGACCTCGACCGGGTGAACGTCAACGGCGGCGCGATCGCGCTCGGCCACCCGCTGGGCTGCTCCGGCGTGAAGCTCATGACCACGCTGCTGCACGAGCTGGAGCGGACGGGTGGGCGCTACGGCCTGCAGAGCATGTGCGAGGGCGGCGGCATGGCCAACGCCACCATCATCGAGCGGCTGGGCTGAGGCCCGCGCCCACGCGACCAGGAGCCCTGTCCCATGTCGATCGCCATCTCCGAGGAACAGCTCGCCCTGCGCGACAGCGTCACCCGCTGGGCGGCGCAGCGCCAGGTCGCGGCGACCGCGCGCGAGGCGCTGGAGGCGCCCGGCGACGGGCTGCCGGCCACGTGGCCGGAGCTGGCCGCACAGGGCTGGCTCAGCGTGCACGTGCCCGTCGAGCACGGCGGCGGCGGCGCCGGCGTCGCCGAGCTGGCGGTGGTGCTGGAGGCGCTGGCGCAGGCCGGTGCGCCCGGACCCGTGCTGCCCACGGCCCTGGCGTCCGCGCTCGTCGCCGCCGCCGACTGCGGTGACGGCCCGGCGCTGCTGTCGCGCCTGGTCGCGGGCGAGGCCGCCGCCGTGGCTTGGGGCGAGGGCACGGTGCAGGCCCGCGTCGCCGTCCAGCCGCCAGCCGGCGCCCTCGGCGCGGGCCTGGTGCTCGGCGCGGGCACCGCGGCGCTGCTCGTCGTGGGCGCGGAGGTCGAGGGCCGCACGGCGTGGTTCGCCGTCGACGCCGGCGGCTTCACCGCGCAGGCGCCCGGCAGCCTCGACGGCGCCCACCGCGTGGCGCGGGTCGCCCTTGCCGCGTCGGTGCCGGCCACGCGGCTGCTGGCCCACGTCGACGACGCGCTGGTGCGCGAGCTCGCCGTGACCCTGGCGGCCGCCCAGGCCGCGGGTATCGCGGCGTGGTGCCAGGAGGCCGCGACCGAGTACGCCAAGGTGCGCGAGCAGTTCGGGCGGCCCATCGGCTCGTTCCAGGCCGTCAAGCACGCCTGCGCCAACCTGCTCGCCAAGGTCGAGATGGCCCGGGCGGCGGCGTGGGACGCCGCGCACGCGGCCGCGGACGGCGCACAGCGGCCCCTGGCGGCCGCCGCGGCCGGGGCCGTGGCGCTGGACGCCGCGGTCGACTGTGCCAAGACCTGCATCCAGCTGCACGGGGGCATCGGCTACACCTGGGAGCACGACGCCCACCTGTACCTGCGCCACGCGCTGGTCCTGCGCCAGCTGCTCGGCCCCACGTCCCGCTACCGCGCCGAGGCGGCGCGAGGCGCGCTGGCCGGCGCCCGCCGCAGCCTGTCGCTCGAGCTGCCCGCCGAGGCCGAGGCGCTGCGCGAGGGCGTGCGCGCCTTCCTGGCGGAGCTGGAGGGACTGGACGCCGACGCCCAGCGCCGCCACATCGCCCGCCACGGCTACGTGCAGCCGCACTGGCCGGCGCCGTGGGGGCGCTGGGCGTCGGCGTCCAGTCCCTCCAGC
>DATMKC010000254.1:0-2676 GCA_035553555.1 Egibacteraceae bacterium
TGGACAACCTCGTCCTGGTCTGCTGGCGCTGCCACAGCCACATCCACCAACACGGCTGGCAAGTGTGGAACCACAACGGCCGCTACACCGCCGGGCCACCAGGCCAAGCACCACCGCACCTTGAAAACAACATAGAGAAACCAGCGCTCGCCCATACCGGCTGACCCGCCACCCCACCCGCCAGGTGGGGCGCGAAGCCCGCCCACACACCGCCAACAGGCGGGCGGGGCGGTGGTCGGCGTGGGAACCGGAGCCCGACGAGGACGCGCCCGGCTCGCGGCATCACGCACGCATGGCCGCAACATGGCCGCCGACGCCCGACACCGCCACATAAGCCGGGCGAGGAGCGAGGAGGGGTCCGGGCCCACGCGACCGCGCACACGCACCGCGGCATCAGCCGGGCGAGGAGCGAGGAGGGGTCTCGGCCCACGCGACCACCGACACGCACCGATACGCGCGGGCCTCGGACGGTGTCGCACCCCCTCGATAGACTGGCCCGCTGAGGGCCGTGCGGGCCCTGTTCCCCCGTGAATCCGGAGCGTTTCCGCCGTGCCGAAGGCCCGACCGACCCGCCAGCACGCGGACCACCTGGTGGTCCGCGGCGCCCGGGAGCACAACCTCAGAAACGTCGATCTGGAGATCCCGCGCGACGCGCTGGTGGTCTTCACCGGCCTGTCCGGGTCCGGCAAGTCCAGCCTCGCCTTCGACACCATCTACGCCGAGGGCCAGCGCCGCTACGTGGAGTCCCTGTCGGCCTACGCCCGGCAGTTCCTCGGCATGATGGAGAAGCCGGAGGTCGACTTCATCGAGGGCCTGTCGCCGGCCATCTCCATCGACCAGAAGTCGACCAGCCGCAACCCGCGCTCCACGGTCGGCACCATCACGGAGGTGTACGACTACCTGCGCCTGCTGTACGCGCGCGTCGGCAAACCGCACTGCCCGGAGTGCGGCAAGCCGATCAGCCGGCAGACCGCCGAGCAGATCATCGACCAGGTCGAGCAACTGCCGGAGGGCACCAAGTTCCAGGTCCTCGCGCCGGTGGTGCGCGGGCGCAAGGGCAACTACGAGAAGGTGCTCGGCGACCTGTCCAGCCGGGGGTACGCCCGCGCGCGCATCACGTCCGGCACCGCCGCGCCGCAGGTGGTGGACCTGGCCACGCCGCCGGAGCTCAAGCGCTACGAGCAGCACACCATCGAGGTGATCGTCGACCGGCTGGTGGCCAAGCCGGGCATCCGCCGCCGCCTGGCCGACTCCATCGAGACGGCGCTGCAGCTCGCCGAGGGCATCGCCTCGGTGGAGATCGTCGGCGGGGACGAGCCGGGCGAGGTGCTCACCTTCTCCGAGCACCTGGCGTGCCCCGACTGCGGCCTGAGCTTCGACCAGCTCGCGCCCCGCAACTTCTCCTTCAACACCCCCTACGGCGCCTGCGACGTCTGCTCGGGGCTCGGCACCCGCCTGGAGGTCGACGCGGAGCTGGTGGTCGGCGACGAGGACCTGTCGCTGGAGGACGGCGTGCTGCTGCCGTGGTCCAGCGGCAGCCAGTCGACCTACTACGAGCAGCTCCTGCGCGCCGTGGCCGATCATCTGGGCATCAAGCCCGGCACGCCGTGGCGCAAGCTCAAGGCCGAGCACAAGCGCGCGATCCTGCACGGGCTGCCCGGCGGCGTGCAGGTCACCGTGCGCTACACCAACCGCTACGGGCGCCCGCGCCAGTACCGGGCGAACTTCGAGGGCGTGATCTCGCAGCTGTACCGGCGCCACTCGGAGAGCGAGTCGGACTACGTCCGCGAGAAGATCCAGGAGTACATGCGCGAGGTGCCGTGCTCGGCCTGCCACGGCGCGCGCCTCAAGCCGCTGGTGCTGGCCGTGAAGATCGAGGGCAAGTCGATCGCCGAGGCGGCCGCGCTGTCCATCGGCGAGGCCGACCGCTTCTTCGGCGAGCTGGAGCTCAACGAGCGCGACACGATGATCGCCGACAGCATCCTCAAGGAGGTGCGCGCCCGCCTGCGCTTCCTGCTGGACGTCGGCCTGGAGTACCTGACGCTGGACCGGGCGGCCGCCACGCTCGCGGGCGGCGAGGCGCAGCGCATCCGCCTGGCCACCCAGATCGGCTCCGGCCTGGTCGGCTGCCTGTACGTGCTGGACGAGCCGTCCATCGGCCTGCACCAGCGCGACAACGAGCGCCTCATCGAGACGCTCGTGCGCCTGCGCGACCTGGGCAACACCGTCATCGTCGTGGAGCACGACCTCGCCACCATCGAGGCCGCCGACCACATCGTCGACATCGGCCCCGGCGCGGGCGAGCACGGCGGCGACATCGTCCACTCCGGCGACCTGGCCGGCAAGCGCGAGATCGCCGTGCCCGCCAGGCGCCGCAAGCCGCAGAGGGGCCACGAGCTGGTGGTGCGGGGCGCGCGGGAGCACAACCTCACCGGGATCGACGTGCGCTTTCCGCTGTCCACGTTCGTCGCCGTCACCGGCGTCAGCGGCAGCGGCAAGTCGACCCTGGTCAACGACATCCTGCACGCCGTGCTGACGCGGGAGATCAACGGCAGCCGGGTGGTGCCGGGCAAGCACAAGCGCGTCGACGGGCTGGACCGCATCGACAAGGTGGTGGGGGTCGACCAGTCGCCGATCGGCCGCACGCCGCGCTCCAACCCGGCCACGTACACCGGT
>DATMKC010000255.1:0-2498 GCA_035553555.1 Egibacteraceae bacterium
TCGCCGAGATCACCAAGGACGCGATCCTGGCGGCGTTCTCCACGCCGCGCCCGATCGACCGCAACCTGGTGGACGCCCAGCAGGCGCAGCGCCACGGACTGCACGCGGCCGGCGGAGATCCCGCTGGCGACGTTGCGCCACAGCGTGGGCGACAGCCGGTAGCCGACGATGCGGTCCACGGCGCGGCGCGCCTGCTGGGCGTCCACCAGGTTGCGGTCGATCGGGCGCGGCGTGGAGAACGCCGCCAGGATCGCGTCCTTGGTGATCTCGGCGAAGACGACCCGGTTGGCCTCGTCGGTGTCGATGCCGGCCACCTCGGCGACGTGCCAGGCGATCGCCTCGCCCTCACGGTCGAGGTCGGTGGCAAGGAAGACGCGCTCGGCGGACTTCGCGGCCGTCTTGATCGCGCTCACGTGCTTCGCCGCGGTCTTGGGCACCTCGTAGACCAGGTGCACGTCGCCGTTGTCGACCTCGATCGCGAAGTTGCTGCGCGGGAGGTCTCGGATATGGCCGACCGAGGCGAGGACCTTGTAGTCCTTGCCCAGGTACTTCTCGATCGTCTTCGCCTTCGTGGGCGACTCGACGATCACCAGGTTCTTGGCCATGAGTGTCTTTGGATACCCCCTCGCCGTGCGGCGACCGCCGGCGGGATGTCGGGAAAGCAGAGCGCGCGGATCACGTTATCCGGCGCCCCGACCTTAGCGGCGCAACAGCCGATCGTGCAGCGCCATGGCGTAACGGTCCGTCATGCCGGCCACGAAGTCGACCACCTGGGTCAGCGGGTCCGCCGCCGTGTCGCGGTAGGTCGGCGGCAGCAACGCCGGGTGCTCCAGGTGGTATTCCGCCAGCTGCCGGACCACCAGCTTGGCCTGGCGCTGCTCGTCCTCACGGTGCTCGGCCTGGTAGACGGCCGCGAACATGAAGTCGCGAAGCTCGTCCATCGCCTCGGCCATCTCGGGCTCCATCACCAGCCGGCCGGTGCGCAGGCTCTCCTGCACCACGGAATGGATCATCCGGTGGATCCACGCCGAGCCGGGCTCGTCGCCCAGCACCTTGCGCGCCCGCTCCGGCAGATCCGCCAGGTCCAGCACGCCGACCCGCGCGGAGTCCAGCACGTCATGGGACAGGTAGGCGATGCGGTCGGCGAAGCGCACCACGCCGCCCTCCAGCGTGGCCGGCGGCGGGTCGATCTTCCACGAGTGCGCGCGGATGCCGTCGCGCACCTCCCAGGTGAGGTTCTCCGGTTCGAGCACCTCGTAGATGCGCACGCTCTGCGCGGCGTGGTGCCAGCCGCCCGGCACCAGCTCCTCCAGCGCCTCCTCGCCGATATGCCCGAACGGCGAGTGGCCCACGTCGTGGCCCAACGCGATGGCCTCGGCGAGCGCCTCGTTGAGCCCGAGCGCGGATGCCAGCGCCCGCGCGATCTGGGTCACCTGCAGCGCGTGGGTCAGCCGCGTCATCGTGTGGTCGCCCTCGGGCTGGATGAACACCTGCGTCTTGTGCTTGAGCCGCCGGAACGCCTTGGAGTGCAGGATCCGGTCGCGGTCGCGCTCGAACGCCGTGCGGTACGGGTCCGCCTCCTCCGGCCGGTCGCGTCCCTTGGACTCCGCCGCGCGCGCGGCGGCCGGCGCGAGGTCGCGCTCGGCGAGCTCGCGCACCTGCCGCGTGCGGTCCAGGAAAGGTGAGGGGGCGTCCATCACCTCGACGGTAACACCACCTCGCGACACCGCCCGCTCAGCGCGGCGCGGTTCAGGGCAGGTCCGGCAGGAGCCAGTCCACTTCGGCGCTCCAGCCGGGCAGAAGCGGCGTCGTGACGGTGTCACCGTGACCCAGACGCTGCGGTGCCGCGTAGCCGCCGTCGTGGAGGCGATAGACCTCGATGACGTCCTCGTCGAGGTCCACGATCCAGAACTCCGCCACGCCGAACCCCTCGTACAACGCGCGTTTGCGCACCCGGTCCCGGCCCTTCGTCTTCGGAGAGCTGACCTCCGCGACGAGATCGGCGGGCCCCTCGACGAACTTCGGACCGATGCGGTGCACGTGGCCGGGCAGGAACACCTGGACGTCCGGCTGGAGCACGTTGCGGTCGTCGATGCGGGTGTCCAGGCTGGAGCCGAACACCACGCCGCCCAGCGGATCCACTTGCGCCATGAGCGCGAAGCTGATCCTCGCAATCACCAGTTCGTGGCGCGAAACCGCGGACGGCGTCACAACGATGACCCCGTCGAACAGTTCGATGCGCCGGTCGTCCTCGGGCAGCGCGAGGAACTCCTCGGCCGTCCAGCGCCGAGCCGTGTCGTGGCCCATGCCCGTCCTCCTCCCGTCATGGCGCGAAACCGTAGTCATCGTGCGCCGATCGCGAGCCGGATCGCCAGCCCTGCTTGTGGACAACCGAGCGCGCCCGTGCGGCCTGGCTTTGAGCCAGGGCCGTGCCCTCCTACACTGCCTGCCGAACACCCCCTTGTCCCGCGGCGGGCTGCCGTGCGCGCCCGGAACCC
>DATMKC010000256.1:0-4487 GCA_035553555.1 Egibacteraceae bacterium
CGTGGGTGTCCGTGGCGCTGTCGGAGCTGGACCGCGAGCTGGCCGCCCAGCACGACGGCAAGCCGTTCACCGTGCAGACCGACGGCGGCGACTTCCGCCTGCGCCTGCTGGACGTGGGCGACCGCTACGGCGCCTACTACAACGACGTCGCCAACCGCCTGTTGTGGTTCACGCTGCACGGCCTGTGGGGCGAGCCGTACGAGCCCAGCGGCGCCGGCTGGCGCGAGCCGTGGGAGCGCGCCTACGTCCCCGTGAACGACCTCGTGGCCGACGCCGTGGCCGACGCCGCCGAGAACGGCGCCGAGGTGTTCCTGCAGGACTACCACCTCACCGTCGCGCCCGGCTTCGTGCGCGAGCGCCTGCCGCGCGCGCCGATCCTGCAGTACGTCCACACGCCGTGGCCCGCGCCGGCCCTGCTGCGGCGCCTGCCCGACGCGATGACGCGCGAGATCCTGCGCGCGCTGCTGTCGGCCGACGTCGTGGGGTTCTCCTCCCCCGCGTGGTGCCGCGCGTTCCGCCACTGCGCCGTGGAGCTGCTGGGCGCCGCCTCCCACGGCGACGTGGTGGAGCACGCCGGCGGGCGCACGGTGGTCGCCGACTTCGTGCTCGGCGTCGACGCCGACGCGCTGCGCGAGTCCGCGCGGGAGCCGGCCACGCAGGCCGCCGCCGCGCGGCTGGAGGCCGAACTGGACGGGCGCCGGCTGATCCTGCGCGTGGACCGCACGGACTTGTCCAAGAACATCCTGCGCGGCCTGCTGGCCTACGAGCTGTTGCTGGAGCGCCACCCTGAGCACCGCGGGCGCGTGTGGCACTACGCCCACCTCAACCCGTCACGCCAGTCCGTGCCCGAGTACCAGCGCTACCTGGCCGCCTGCCAGGACGCGGCCGCGCGCATCCAGGACCGCTTCGGCGAGCGCGCCGTCCGGCTGTTCGTGGGCGACGACTACGCCACGGCCGTCGCCGCGCTGCGCCGCTACGACGTCCTGCTGGCCAATCCCGTCACCGACGGCACCAACCTGGTGGCCAAGGAAGGCCCGGTGCTGAACGCGCGCGAGGGTGCCCTGGTGCTGTCGCGCAACGCCGGCGCGGCCGACGTGCTCCACGGCGGCGCCCTCGTCATCAACCCCTACGACGTCGAGGAGACCGCCGACGCGCTGCACCGGGCGCTGCGCATGCCGACGCGCGAGCGCACCGAGCGCGCCGCGCTGCTGCGCCAGGCCGCCGTGGTCGGGGCGCCGCACGAGTGGTTCCACGCGCAGCGCCAGCTCCTGCGCGCCGTGGTCGCCCGCCGCCGCTGAACTCAGGCGCCGGTGAGGCGCTCGCGCAGGACCTCCAGCCACACGCGCAGGCCCCCCGGCCCGTCGAGCGCGGCGTCGGCCCGGGCGAGCAGCTCGGGCGGCGTCTCCTCCCCGCCCGACACAGCCACGCCCATGCCGCCGTGCTCCCGCGCCGCGGCGAACGCCGGCAGGTCGCCGAGGTCGTCGCCCACGTACACGGCCACCGCAAGGCCGCGATCCGCGCTGAGCGCCCGCACGGCGTCGCCCTTGTCCCAGCGCACCGGCGGCCGCAGCTCGGCGACCAGCTTCCCCGGGACGTGCGCCAGACCGGTCTCGGCCGACAGCGCCTCCACCAGCAGCCCGACCTCCCGCTCCGCGTCAGGACGGTCGGCGGCGTTGCGCCAGTGCACCGCGACGGCCAGGCCCTTGTCCTCCACCCAGATGCCGTCGGCGCCGTCCAGGGCGGCGCGCAGGCGGTTGAGCCCTTCGCGGACGCGGGGCCGCCACTCCGTGGCGTCGGGCCGTGGCACGGCCATGCGGCCGTCCCAGGTCTCCAGCCCGTACAGGCCCAGCAGCGCCGCGCCGTCGACCCGCACGCGCTCGGCCAGGAACGCCGCGGGCCTGCCGCTCACCACGGCCAGGACGCCGAGCGCCGTCGCGACCTCGGTGAGCAGCGGCGCCAGCTCCGGCGGCATCGCCGAGGTGTCCGGGTCCGCCACGATCGGCGCGAGCGTCCCGTCGAAGTCCAGGAACAGCCCTGCCCGCCGCCCGTGGGCGACCAGCAGGTCGATGGCCTCCTCAGCGCTTCGCATGGTCTCCAGCAGGTGAGTCGGTGGGGCACAGCGCCCGCAGCAGCGGAATGGCGTCGATCTTCTCCCGCGTGAGCTGATCCCACGCGATGCCGTCCGGGCGCGCCCGCCCGCCGTCGCACACGATGACCTCGTCGGGCGTGACCACCAGGTCCAGGGGCGCGTCGTGCGCGCCCATCGGGATGCGCCCCGGCTCCAGCACCTGCACCGGGTGCACCGTGGTGGCCACCACGGTCGACGGGCCGACCAGGCCCGCCTCGGCCAGCAGGCCGAACTCCAGGTCCGCGAAGCCGCCGCCCTTGCCCAGGCGCGCGCCGCTGCGGTCCACCGCCACGCAGCCCGTCACGATCAGGTCGAACGGCTCCAGCTCCGCCACGGCCACGGTGCGCGCGTGCGCCGAGGCCCCCTTGATGGACGACGCGGCGCGGTAGCCGCCGTCCAGCTCCCCCGGGTCCAGCAGGAAGAACGGCTCGGGCTCTGCGAGGCGCGGCACCGCCATGGCCAGCAGCAGGCCGTCCTCCAGCGCGCGCTGGCGCACCGGCCACTGGGGGCTGTCCGGGTTCGCCTTGACCACGCGGGCGCGCCGCCACGCCTCCGTGGCGCGCAGCCGCTGTGCCGCGGCCTCCGCGCCGGTGAAGTTGGGGATGCGGTGGCGCGCGCCCGGGAAGCGCGCCGCGCCCGAGGCCGCCAGCGCGTCCCAGACCTCCTCGCGCAGCGCCCGCTTCGCGTCCAGCACGGCCGGATCGCCACCGGCGTCGGCGCTGTGGTCCCGGGGCACGCGCGCCATCAGTGGATCCGCGGCTCGTGCGGCAGGGCGGCGACGATCTCCGCCTCCGCGGCGGCCAGCTCACCCAGCCGCCCCCGCACGTCCTGCCCCGGGCACTCCTGCTCCGCAAGCTGCACGAACAGGCGGTAGTGGCCGGCCTCGGAGTGCGCCAGCTCCGTGTAGAACGCGCTCAGCTCCTCCCCGCCGTCCACCACGGCGCGCGCGCCGTCCAGCGCCGACGCCAGCAGGTGCAGCCGCTCCCAGGAGCGCGCCTCGATCAGCGCCGACACCAGCAGCCGGTCCATCAGCGCCTCGTCCCCGCCGGCGCGCCGCAGGCCGAGCAACCGGTTGGCGTAGCGGTCGGGCCGGTCCGGCTGGAGCGTCCAGCCGCGCCGCCGCAGGTGCGCCAGCACGCGGTCGAGGTGGCCCAGCTCCTCCAGCGCCAGCTTGCCCATGCGGTCCACCAGGTCGGTGCGCGACGGCTCGCGCGACAGCAGCGACAGCGCGGACAGGGCCGCCTTCTTCTCCGCGTGCGCGTGGTCGCTCATCGTCGCCGGAAGGCCGGCCAGGGCGACGTCCTGCCAGCCCGGCGGCGTCGCCACGCCCAGCACGTCCGGCAGGTACTCCGGCCACGGCGCCGTCAGCGGCCGGGGCTCGGCGCCCGAGGGCAGGCGCGGCGCGCCGCTCACCGGCCCCACTCCACCGGCTCCGAGGGGTGGCGGCGGCTGCCGAGCATGCCGACGTCCGCCTTCACCTCGACACCGGCGGCCACGTCGGTGTCGCTGCCTGGCGCGACCAGCACCACGACGGCGGCCTGCGGGCGAACCACCTCGGCGAACAGGTCGATGCGCCACACCAGCGCACCCTGTTCCCTGCGTTCCCGGGCGTGCTGGTACGTGGCGCCGCTCTCCAGCGCCTTCCACGCCGCCTCTCCTGCCAGCGTGTCGAACACCTCCATCAGCGGGCGGCCTGCTCCTGCGCCGCGTCGAGGAGCTCCGCGACCGCCTCGGCCAGGAACTCGCTCAGCGTGTCCAGGTCCGGCATGCCGTCCCAGTCGCCCACCAGGCCGACGTACATGCGCCCGGCGTAGGACGTGAGCGCGATCGACAGCGCGCAGTCGCCCGCCAGCGGGATGAACGGAAAGCTGCCCTCCATCGGCACGCCGTGCAGGTAGCGCGGCTCCTGCGGGCCGGGCGCGTTGGACAGCGCCAGGTTGTAGCGGGCCTGCCCGGAAGCCAGGCGCGCCGCCAGCGCGTGCAGGTTCGGCGGCGCGTAACCCGCCAGGCGCATCAGCGAGTCGGCGGCCACGGCCTGGCGGGACTCCTTCAGCCCGGCCATCTCCCCCATGATCCGGTACAGCCGCGCGACCGGGTCCATCTGCATGACGGGCAGCGGCGCCATGACGCCAACCACACCGCCGCCGACGCTCTGCGTCTGGCCCATGCCCTGGCCCAGCTCCTGCACGCTGCCGGGCACCTCGCCCTCGCCGTGCACGCGCACCGGGACCATGACGCGCAGGTCCAGGTCCTTGGTCTCGTAGCCGCGCCAGCGCAGCAGCCGGCCGACCGCGTCGCCGCACACCGACACCACGATGTCGTTGATGGTCCCGCCGAACGCGCGGCGGATCGTGCGCAG
>DATMKC010000257.1:0-7051 GCA_035553555.1 Egibacteraceae bacterium
TGCTGCTGGCGCGGCCGTTCCGCGCGTTCGCGCTGCTGTTCCGGCCGCTGATCCGCCTGCTGAACGCCACGGCGAACGCGATCGTGCGCGCGCTCGGCGTGGAGCCACAGGACGAGCTGGCGATGACGCACTCCCCCGCCGACCTGCTGCTGCTGCTGGAGGAGTCCAGCGAGCAGGGCACCCTGGCGTCGGAGCAGCACGACCTGCTGTCGCGCGCCCTGGAGCTGGGCGGCCTGGACGCCCAGTCGGTGATGGTGCCGCGCCGCGACGTGGTGGCCGTGTCGGCGGAGGCGGACGCCGGCGAGATCGAGGAGCTCGCGCGCGCGACCGGCCGCAGCCGCCTGCCGGTGTACGAGGACGACCTGGACCGCATCCGCGGTGTCCTGCACGTCAAGGACCTGCTGGTGCTGGACGCCGACGAGCGTGAGCGCGTCCGCGCCGGCGCGCTGGCGCGCCCGGCGCTCGTGGTGCCGGAGTCGCGGCCGCTGGAGGCGCTGATGGTCGACATGCGCCAGCGCCGCCAGCACGTCGCGCTGGTCATCGACGAGTACGGCAGCGTCTCCGGCCTGGTCGCGCTGGAGGACCTCATCGAGGAGCTGATCGGCGAGTTCGAGGACGAGAGCGACCGGCGCGCCCGCGTGTTCCGCCGCCGCGCCGACGGCGCCTACCTGGTGCCGGCGTCCCTGCGGCCCGACGAGGTCGAGGAGCGCCTGGGCGTGGAGCTGCCGGACGGCGACTGGGAGACGATGGCCGGCCTGGTGATCGCGCACCTGGAGCGGCTGCCGGAGGTCGGCGACGTCGCGGTGGCCGACGGCGTGCGCCTGGAGGTCACCCGCGTCGACGCCCACCGCCTCATCGAGCTGGCCCTCACCCCACGCCCGGACCCGACCGGCAACGGTGGACACCCGGAGATTGGGGCCTCCTGACCGCAATATTGCGGCCCAGCGTCCCCAAACCTCCGTTCAAGCCTCCAACACGGCACGGCAATCGCGCGCCATGCGCTCGGCGTATTCGACCAGCTTCAGCGCGTCGGCACGGGCAGCAGGGTGAGGCCGTAGTGCGCATCGTCCTTGCGCTTCAGGATGCGATCGAGATCCCGTGCCATCCGTTTGCCGTGAGGCTCCACCCCCGCCAGCAGTGCAACCGCCTCCTGGTGGTCCGTGCCCCGAGCGCGCACCTTCAGCCGTGCGCAACAGGCAGCGTCCGAAGCAGCGATGCCGGCCAGCACAGCCAGGGAGGCAGCGACTCCCGGTGCCACGGCGTCGGTGTCATCCTCGATGACCAGTCTGGCCACCATCACGAACGCTTCCGCCTGTCGCAGACGTGAGGCGGCGTCCGCTCGGCTGCATTGCCGAGTGCGCATCACGATGCCGCCCCGTCCAAAGCCGATCGACTGCCCAGCACCACGATGAGGTCCCGCCTCCAGCTTTCCAGGATCGGCTCGTCCACCCGGCGCATGCCCTCGAGTTGCGCGGGCGTCACCACAACGATGTGCCCGTGGTTGCCTGTCCAGCGCTCCACATCGGCAGCGAGCGCTTCGGCGAAATCGCGAGCATCGCCTGAGGGAGAGACCAGCAATACGTCGATGTCGCTCGTCTCGTCACCATCGCGACGCGCAGCCGAGCCGAACAGTCCAAGGAGCTGGCAGTCACCATCCCACTGCGCCACCGCGCCGCGCAGACGCGCCGACAACTCACCGTGAAGACCAGCGAGCGCGACGACAGCGGGAGCAGCGACGTGCTCACGGTTCAGGACATACCCGCCTGGAACAGCCTCGGCCAGCCCCGCGTCCACGAGCCGCAGCAGCACACGGCGCACACCCGCGAGCGACCCGCGTCCCGCGACGGCCCGCACCCGAGTCAGAGACAGCGGCTGTGTCGTACCGGCGAGGGCGGCAAGAACCGGCCCGTCCAGTGACGGGATCACGCTCCGAATGGGCTGCGCAATGTCGATGACAAGGCTCCAGGGACGCTTCTAGCTACAGAATATCGTAACACTTTTACTATTCTGTAGCACGCGCTACCGGAGCGCGCACGGTCCGACCCGAGCAGTTGTCCCTGAGCGGGCACGATGAGGGGGCCGCGTGGAACTCGCGGAGCGCGGACGTAAAGGGATCTTGTTCGCGCGAGGGAGCCGCGTGGCCCCCCTAGTACGTGGGGATGCTCGGGTCGACGGTGCGCGCGTAGGCGTTGATGCCGCCGCGCATGGACCGAGCCCTCAGGCCGGCTTCGCGCATCAGCTCGGCGGCCCGCAGGGAGCGCGCGCCGGACTTGCACAGCACGACGTACTCGGCGTTGAGCTCCAGGTCCTGCAGGGAGTCGGGCAGCTCGGCGAGCGGGATGAGCTCGGCGCCCGCGATGCGGCTGATCTGGAACTCGTGCGGCTCGCGCACGTCCAGCAGCTTCACGCGCTCGGCCATCTCCGCGTACTCCTGCGGGGTGACCTCCAGCTCCTCGGGCTCACCGGCGCCGGTCGACTCGTGGTCGTTGGCCGGCACGCCGCAGAACTCCTCGTAGTCGATGAGCTCGGTGACCGTCGGGTTCTTGCCGCAGACAGGGCACTCGGGGTCCTTGTTGACCTTGATGGTCTGCCAGCGGTTCTCCAGCGCGTCGTAGATCTGCATGCGGCCGATGAGCGGCTCGCCGATGCCCGTGATGAGCTTGATGCCCTCGGTGGCCTGGCCGGCGCCGATGGTCGCGCAGATCACGCCGAACACGCCGCCCTCGGCGCAGCTCGGCACCATGCCGGGCGGCGGGGGCTCGGGGAACATGCAGCGGTAGCACGGCCCGTGCTCCGCCCAGAACACCGACAGCTGGCCGTCGAAGCGGAAGATCGAGCCGTACACGTTCGGCTTGCCCAGCAGCACGCACGCGTCGTTGACCAGGTAGCGCGTCGGGAAGTTGTCGGTCCCGTCGATCACCAGGTCGTAGGGCGCGATGATCTCCAGCGCGTTCTCGCTCAGCAGCGCCGTCTCGTGGATGACCACCTCGACGTTGGGGTTGATGTCCTTGATGGACTCCATCGCCGAGACGACCTTGCGCTTGCCGATGTCGGAGGTCCCGTGGATCACCTGGCGCTGCAGGTTGGACAGGTCCACCACGTCGAAGTCGACCAGCCCGATGGTGCCGACCCCGGCCGCGGCCAGGTACATCGCCAGCGGCGAGCCCAGGCCGCCGGTGCCCACCAGCAGGACCTTGGCGTTCTTGAGGCGCCCCTGCCCGTCCACGCCCACGTTCGGCATGATGAGGTGCCGCGCGTAGCGCTGGATCTCCTCGTTGGTCAGCGACGCCGGCTCTGCGATCAACGGTTCCATGCCAACCTCAACTCATGGTGTCGTGGAGCGCTTCCCCCCGCTCCGGTGAAAACGTTGTCTAGACGGAAAACCCCATCGCGCGCAGCTCGTCCTTGGCCTCCGGCGCGATCATCTCCGTGGACCACGGCGGCGAGAACACGAAGTTCACGTCCACGTCCTCCACGCCGGGCAGGCGCGTCAGGATCATCGTGCACTGCTGGTGGATGAGCTCGGTCAGCGGGCAGCCCAGGGACGTCAGCGTCATCGTGAGCTTGACCTTGCCCGGCGGCTCCTTCTCCACGCCGTAGACCAGGCCGAGGTCGACGATGTTGATGCCGATCTCGGGGTCCAGCACCGCCTTCAGCGCGGTGCGCACGGCCTCGTCCGTCGGCAGGCCGTCGTCGTCCAGCGGCACGTCGGCGAAGGCCTGCACCTGCACCTGCGCCTGCGCCTGGGCGGCGTCGTACTCCGGCGTGCCCGGCTCCGGTTCGATCGGCCAGCCCTGCAGCGCCGCGTCACTCATGGGTCACCCGGCTTTCCGCCTCGCCCTCGGCGTAGGTGCGGATCGCGTCGCGCAACGCCATCCACCCCAGCAGCGCGCACTTCACGCGCACGGGGAACTTCGCCACGCCCTGGAACGCGACCCCGTCCAGGAGGTCCTCCTCCCGCTTGACGCCCTCGCCGTGCATCATCAGCCGGAAGGCCTCCGCGAGGTCGTCGGCGTCGGTGAGGCCGCGCCCGATGACCGCCTCGGTCATCGCCGAGGCCGACGCCATGGAGATGGAGCAGCCCTCGCCGTCGTAGGCGACGTCGGCGACGGTGTCGCCGTCCACCTTCAGGCGCAGGTCCAGCTCGTCGCCGCACAGCGGGTTGGAGTGGTGGACGTGCACCTGGGCGCCCTCGAGCTCCGCGGCCCGGTGCCGCGGGCTGCGGTAGTGGTCGAGGATGATCTCGTGGTAGAGGTCGTCGAGCGACACAGTGATCTCTCCTAGTGCTCGAAGAAGCGCTTGGTCGCCTCGATCGCCGCGACGAGCGCGTCGATCTCCTCCGGCGAGTTGTAAAGGTAGAACGACGCGCGGGTGGTCGCGGCACTGCCGAGCACCCGCACCAGCGGCTTGGCGCAGTGGTGGCCGGCGCGCACGGCCACGCCCTCGCGGTCCATCATCGTGCCGATGTCGTGCGGGTGGATGCCCTCGATCGCGAAGCTGATCGCCGCGCCGCGCGCGTGCGCGTCCTTGGGCCCGTGCACCGTCACCCCGGGCACCGCCTCCAGCGCGGCGATGGCGGCCCGGGTGAGCTCGACCTCGTGGGCCCGCACCGCGTCCATGCCGATGCCGTTCAAGTAGTCGATCGCGGCGCCCAGGCCGATCGCCTCGCCGATCGGCGGCGTGCCCGCCTCGAACTTGTACGGCACCTCGTTGAACGTGGTGCCCTCCAGCGTGACGTTGGTGATCATCTCGCCGCCGCCCAGGAACGGGTCCATGGACTCCAGGAGCTCCGGCTTGCCGGTGGCCAGCACGCCGATGCCCGTGGGGCCGAGCATCTTGTGGCCGCTGAACGCGACGAAGTCCGCGCCCAGCTCCAGCAGGTCGGTGGCCAGGTGCGGCACGCTCTGCGCGCCGTCGACCACCACGATCGCCTCGCGATTGGCCGCGCGCACCTGCTCGGCCATCTGGCGCACCGGGTTGATGGTGCCGACGACGTTGGACATGTGCGTCACGGTGAACAGCTTCACGCGTCCGGTCGCCACGATCTCACCGAACGCGTCCAGATCGAGCACGCCGTCGGGGGTCACCGGCACGTAGCGCAGCTCGAAGCCGGCGTCGGGCTGCACGAGCTGCCACGGCACGATGTTGGCGTGGTGCTCCATCTGCGTCGACAGCACGATGTCGCCCGGGCCGAGCTTTTTGCGCGCCCAGCTGTAGGCCAGCAGGTTGAACGCCTCCGTGGCGTTCTTGGTGAACACGGTGCCGCGCGGGTCGGCGCCCACGAAGCGCGCGATCTTGGCGCGGGCGGCCTCGTACTGCTCGGTCGCCTCCTCCGCCAGCGCGTGCACGCCGCGGTGGACGTTGGCGTTGGACCGCTCCCAGAAGCGGTCCATGGCCTCCAGGACCTGCACCGGCTTGTGGGCCGTCGCGGCCGAGTCCAGGTACACCAGCCGGCGCCCGTGGACCGTGCGGTCCAGGACCGGGAAGTCCTTGCGGATGACTCCTACGTCGAACAAGTGCTCTACCGCCTTCGGCTACTTGAGAGCGGGTGTGCGCGTCACGCCGTTGCCTTCAGGTGCTCGTAGCCCTTGTCCTCCAGCTCGGCGGCGAGCTCCGCGCCACCGGACTGGACGATGGTGCCCTCGAACATGACGTGGACGTGGTCGGGGGTGATGTAGCGCAGGATGCGCGTGTAGTGGGTGATGATCAGCACGCCCAGCTCCGGGCCGCGCAGGCGGTTCACGCCCTCCGACACCACCTTGAGCGCGTCGACGTCCAGGCCGGAGTCGGTCTCGTCCAGCACGGCGACCTGCGGCTTCAGCATCGCCATCTGCAGGATCTCGAAGCGCTTCTTCTCACCGCCGGAGAAGCCCTCGTTGACGTTGCGCGACAGGAACTTCTCGTCCATGTCCAGCGCGGCCATGTGCTCGCGCAGCTCGGTCATGAACTGGCGCACCGGCATGTCGGTCTCGCGCGTGGCGTTGATCGCCGTGCGCAGGAAGTTCGTCAGCGACACGCCCGGGATCTCCGTCGGGTACTGCATCGCCAGGAACAGGCCCAGCTGCGCGCGCTCGTCCGGGGACAGCTCGGTGATGTCGGTGCCCTTGAGCAGCACCTGCCCGCCGGTGATCGCGTAGGACGGATGGCCCATGATCGCGTAGGCCAGCGTGGACTTGCCGGAGCCGTTGGGGCCCATCAGCGCGTGCGTCTCGCCCTTGGCCACGGCCAGGTCCAGGCCCTTGAGGATCTCCTTGCCCTCGACCTCGACCTTGAGGCCCTTGATTTCTAGCTCTGCCATGTCTGCTCGCACTTCCCTCGTCGTCGAAGTCGTCTAGTAATGCTGCGGCACGGGCGCGTCGTTGGTCTGCTGCGCCAGGTCCACCCACACGGCGCCGTCCTCCACCTTGGCGGCGTAGGTCGGGATGGGCTTGACCGCCGGCAGGGTGTCGGGGCTGCCGTCGGCGAGGTCGAAGGACGACCCGTGCAGGCCGCACTCGATGTGCGGACGGCCGTCGATGTCGTCGACCCAGCCCTCGGCCAGGGACCACTCCTGATGGGAGCAGACGTCGTGCACCGCGAAGACCTGGTCCTCGCCGGTGCGCACCACGCACAGCGGCTCGTCCAGCTCCACGCGCAGCGGCGTGCCGACCTTGAGGTCGGCGAGCTCCGCCACCCTGGTCCAGCTCATGCCGCCTCACCCTTGTTGGCGCCCTGGGACGAGCGGCGCTGGTTCATGAACGTGGTGGGCCCGCTGCGGATCTCGCGCTCAATCTCGCCCAGCACCACCTCGGTGACGCCCGGCAGGTCGATGCGCTCCAGCACCTCGGCGAAGAAGCCGAACACCAGCAGGCGCGCGGCCTCCTCGCGGGGGATGCCGCGGGACTCCAGGTAGAACAGCTGCAGCTCGTCGACCTGGCCCACGGAGCTGTGGTGGCCGCAGCGGACCACGTCGCTGTTGTGGATCTCCAGGAACGGGATGGAGTCGGCCTTCGCCCCGTCCGTGAGGATGAGGTTGCGGTTGGTCTGGTCCGACGCCGTGGCGCGCGCGTGC
>DATMKC010000258.1:0-3822 GCA_035553555.1 Egibacteraceae bacterium
GGACGGGCCAGAAGGGCCGGCTCCGGCGTCCCGACCACGCCGGAGCCGGCCCCCTCACCACCAAGAGTTCCGCCCCGGTCCCTTCCGAGGGACCACCCCACCGAAACAGCACCACCCCACCGAGCATCACAAAACCCCATCGCAGCATCTCCCCGGTCCGGCAGGTTCGTCCGGCCGAACGGGGGAGACTGGAGGACCGGGACGCCCGCCAGCCCCGGTCCTCCGGCTTTTCCTGCCGCTTCTCCCCCGCTTCTTCCCCGAGTTGGAAGATCCGGCCCGTATATGGGCCTGATGTTCCAACTCGGGCGATGTGGGCGGCCGACATTGTCGGATTCCCGGCAGGGGGCGACCTGCCGCGTGGCGAATACATCCGCCTATGCGCGAATCTCACCGTCCCTCCGCCCTCGTCCACCGCACGGGCAGGATCGTGCTCGTCTCCGCGCTGGTGGGCGCGCTGTCCCTGGGGGCCGCCTGGGCCGGCGCCGTGCTCACGCCCGCCCGCACCGCCGGGCCCGACGTCGGCGAGCTGCCCGAGCAGGCGGGCGGGCCGTTCCGCGCCAGCCCCTCCCCCAGCCCGACGCCGGACCCGCTGCCGGGCCTGCAGGGCGGCGAGGTCTACGCGGGCGCGGCCAAGGTGAACATCGCGCCGCGGCCGGGACCGGACGACGTCTGGATCCGCGACCAGGCGGCGTGCGAGACCCTGACCGCACCCGACAGGTGGGTCGAGCACGTCCAGGACCTGCACACGCTGTGGCCGGAGAACCCGGGCTGCATCTACACCGGCGGCTACGGCATCGGGCCGGCGAACGCCGTGTCGGAGTTCGACACCGAATACGGCCTCTGGGCGCGGTCCGTCGCCCTTGGCGACGGCACCGAGACCGTGGTGCTGACGGTGGTCGACGGCGTCTACTGGCAGGGCCGCTACGGCAAGATGTGCGACGGCTGCGGCGCGTTCGACCTGGCCGAGCAGCTGTCCGCGGAGCTCGCCGCGCACGGTGTGAAGCGGTCCGGCCTGTTCTTCGCCGCCACCCACAGCCACACCGCGCCGGACTTCATCGGCGGCTGGGGCGGCGTGCCCAAGTGGTACATGGAGCAGGTGGCCGAGGCCATGCGCGACAGCGTCCGCCAGGCCGTCGCGTCGCTGCGCCCCGCCACGGTCGAGGCGGGCGAGATCCTGGCGCGCGACCACAACAAGGACCGCCGCACCACGTACTACTCCGCCGAGGAGGCGGGGATGTCGTGGCTGCGCGCGGTCGGGCGCGACGGCGAGGTGGTCGCGACCCTGGGCGCCTACGCCGCCCACCCCACCACCAGCGACGAGGAGATCGGCGTCGCGCACGCGGACTGGCCGGGCCTTTACACCAAGCGGCTCGAGGACCGCTTCGGCGGCGTCGGCCTGCACTTCATGACCGGTCTGGGGCAGATGACGGCCAGGGGCGGGCGCAACGTCGGCGTGACGCTGGCGGACCTGGTGCCCGAGGTGGGCCGCGGGCAGGCCGTCGGCTCGCCGGACGCCAAGCCGGCGGTGCGCAGCGCCGCGGCGATGTGGGACCAGCCGATCACCAACGGCGTGCTGGCGGCGCTGGGCGGCGCGGGCCTGTTCGACCGTCCCTTCGGCGGCCCGGCGCAGGTGTCCGCGGGACGCTCCGCGCAGCGGCCCTGCGTGTCCGCCGCGCCCATCTCGGTCAACACCGGCGTCAACGCCGCGCGCGTCGGCAACCTGGTGTTCACGGGCGCGCCCGGGGAGACGTTCGCGAACCTGTCCAACTCCATCAAGGAGCGCCGCACCGGGCAGGTCACGTTCCCGCTGGCCCTGGTCAACGACGGGCTCGGCTACATCATGCAGAGCATCGAGACGTTCGACGAGGCGCGGCAGGGGCTGGGCTTCGCCGGCAGCGACGCCACCGAGTACGAGGACGCCTACTCCATCGACCGCTGCTTCGGCGACAAGGTGCTGGACGAGAGCATCCGGCTCGTCGAGTCGGTCTGGGGCAGCTGAGGGGGATCCGATGCAGCACCTGCTGACCCGGCGCGGCCTGCTCAAGGCCGCCGGCGTGGGCGCGCTGGCGGCCGCGGCGCCGATGGGCGCCCTGGCCACGCCGCTGTTCATGCCGAGCGACACCACCGGCACGGGCGCGTCGCGCCAGTCGCGGCTGGAGCGCGGCAACCGCACGCGCCTGGCCCACGGCGACCTGCACAACCACAGCCACCTGTCGGACGGCACGGGCGGGCCGGAGCTGGTGTTCGACTCCATCCGCCGGGCGGGCCTGGACTTCGCCGCGCTGACGGACCACTCGACGTTCAGCTGGGGCGCCGTCGGCGCGGTGGACCCGTGCCCGCACACGCAGGACTACGAGCACGGCGAGCGCCAGGAGTGCCAGTCCGTGGCCGGCCTGGACGAGGCCGCCTGGGCGTACACGCGCGAGCTCGCCGACGGCGCGAACCACGACCACCACTTCGCCGCGATCCGCGGCTTCGAGTGGTCTTCGCCGTTTTTGGGCCACGTGAACGTGTGGTTCTCCGAGCGCTGGATCGACCCGCTGCACACCGCCGGCATCGGCCCGGAGGGCATCGGCCAGCACCTGCACCAGAACCTCGGGCCGCTGGGCGAGGCGGCACAGCCGCCCGCCGACGCCGCGCTGCGCGCGAACCCGGTGCGCACCGGCATGGCGCCGTTCTACCGCTGGCTGGCGCTGGACCCGTCGACGCCCGCATCGGCGGCGGGCTGGACGGCCTGGCCGGCTTCAACCACCCGGGGCGAGAGCAGGGCCGCTTCTCCTACTTCTCCTACGACGCCGCGGCGGCGCGGCGCCTGGTCTCCATCGAGGTGTTCAACCGCGGCGAGGACTACCTGTTCGAGGGCTTCGCCGACGGCCAGCCGTCCCCGCTGGTGGAGTGCCTGAACGCCGGCTGGCGCGTGGGCCTGATCGGCGTGACCGACGAGCACGGCACCAACTGGGGTTTCAACCCCGGCAAGGGCCGCGCTGGCCTGTGGGTGCCGTCGCTGACGCGCGGCGGCGTGCGCGAGGCGCTGGGCAACCGGGCGATGTTCGCCACGCGGGAGGACGGGCTGCGCCTGGACGCCACCGCGAACCGCCGGCGCATGGGCGGCGACGTGGGACCGTCCCAGGGCCCGGACCGCTCGCTGGTGCGCTTCGAGGTGGACGTCGACCGCGGCCCGCAGTGGTGGGGCACGCCCGTCGAGGTGCAGGTCCTGCGGCCCGGGACGGCGTTCCCGGAGGTGGTGCACGTGAAATCCACCACGCTGCGCCGCGACGACGAGCCGGTGATCAGCTTCCAGGTGCCGCTGTCGAAGGACGACGGGGACTGGGTGCTGCTGCGCGTCGCGGACCCGTCCCAGCCGAACCGCCAGCCGGGCCCGGCCGGGCACGCCTGCAACAACCTCGCGTTCGCCTATTCCTCACCCTGGTGGCCGTAACCGGTCCACAGGGTTTCCCACAGATTCTCCGGACCCCCTTCCGCGCGCCCGTTTCGCGGGGAGACTGGCCCCAGTTTCGCGGGCGCGGGAAGGAGACGAGGAGGATGGCCATGGCGATGATGCAACCGCCGGGCGAGACGGAGTTCGCCACAAGGCAGGACGTGCAACGCGTCGACGAGAAGGTCGATCGGGTGGGAGAGCAGGTGCGGCGACTCGAGACCGGATTCGAACGCATGGAGGAAAAACTGGATGCGGTGCTCACGGTCATGCGTGAGCACATGGCGTCCAAGGCCGATGTCGAGCGCATGGGCCGCATCATGACCATCTGGGTGGTCGGCGCCATCACCGCGCTCATCGGGATCATGCTCACGACCATGTGGAAC
>DATMKC010000259.1:0-2012 GCA_035553555.1 Egibacteraceae bacterium
GTAAACCGGTTGACCAGGGGCACTGGCCGCCGCCAGGACGGCCGATCGCCACCGTCGCCACATCTTTACACCACAGGTGTTCACAACAGCCACAACAGCGCACAGGATGAACAGCGGCCCGTTTCCGACCGCTGCACGGAGGTGGACATGCTCGTCCGCGCGACCGCCATCCTGCTCACCCTGGCCGCCCTGGCCGGCGGCGGCACCGCCGCCTACACCGTGCGCCCCGGCGACACGCTCAGCGGCATCGCCGCCAGGCTCGGCGTGTCGCTGCGCGCGCTGGCGGACGCCAACGGCATCACCGATCCCGACCGCGTCCTGGCGGGCCGCAGCCTGCGCGTGCCCGCAGCGGCCGGCGCGCCCGCCGCACCGGCCACGCGCGCGGACGTGGCCGCCCAGCTCGAGGGCACCGCGCGGCGGTACGGCTGGAGCGCGGCGTTCGTGAAGGCGCTCGCCTGGCAGGAGTCCGGCTGGAACCAGGGCGTGCGCTCCCCCGCCGGGGCGGTGGGCGTCATGCAGGTCATGCCGGGCACCGGGCGCTTCGTGTCGCGCCACCTGGTCGGGCGCTCGCTGGACCTGGCCCACACCGCCGACAACATCGAGGCGGGCGTGGCGTTCCTGGACTACCTGTACCGGCTCACCGGGCGGGATCCGGAGCTGACCCTGGCCGGCTACTACCAGGGGCTGGCCTCCGTGCGGCGCCACGGCATGCACGACGGCACCCGCCGCTACGTCGCCAACGTCCTGGCGCTGCGCGAACGGTTCCGCTGAGCGCGCCGCCCGCTCAGGCCGCCGGGGGCGCCAGCCCCAGCATGCGCGAGCACACCGGCCAGGCGCGCGCCCAGCCGATGCGCCGCTGCAGCACGGCGGCGCGGTGCAGCTGCTCGCGCGGGGACGCCTCGTGCGGCAGCCCGCGCCCGCCCGTCCAGGCCCAGGACTCGGGCGCGAACTGGAACGCGCCGTAGTAGCCGTTGCCGGAGTCCAGGTGCCAGCGCGCCGAACCGCGGATCACGCGCCCGTGGCGGTCGCGGAACCCGGACTCGCAGTCGGCCAGCAGCAGCCACAGCTCCAGGCCGCCGGCCACGGGGCGCACCGCCGCACGGGCGGGCGCGGAACGGGCGCGCGAGGCGGCCGCGGGCGCGGGCCGGGGCGGCACCACGCGGGTCGCCGTCGTCGCCGGCTCCGCCGGCGCGGTGGCGATCGCGGGCACGGCCGGCGCGGCGGCGGCGAGCGGCCGGCCGGCGTCCTCGGTCGGGGCCGGCGGCGCCACGACGCCGACGCCCAGGAGCAGGCTCAGCAGGGACAGCAGCGCACCCTCCGCGGGCGTGATGCCGAGGGGTCCGGGAGCAGGGCCGCGTCGCCGCACGGGCCCTGGCGTGCCCAGGCGCGCCGGCGTTCATGCGCGCGGGCCGTCACGCGGACGGCCCGCGGTGGGGCGCCGAGGTGAGCCGGGGGAGGCAGCTCAGCGGTGCGCGCTCAGCGAGTCCTCGTCGCGCAGTTCCACCAGGAGCGCGATGTCGTCAGCCGGACGGTGGGCGTGCAGCGACGGGAACTCGCTCACGAACCAGCCGTCGGAGTCGGTCCAGTAGCCGGGATCCCCGGCGCGTTCGACGATGGGCAGTTCACAGGTGCTGCAGTGGAGTTCCTGCACGGTGCCTCCTTCCGCGGCGACCCCCCGCCGGGAAGCAGTCTGCTCCTACGACACCTGTCGGTGGAACCCTTGATTCGGGGAACTTTTCCTCCCCTTCAGGACGAGTCAGGCGTTCTTCAGCTGCGTGTAGGCGCCCGCGGCGCCCGCCACGGCGAACGCGAACGGCATGCCCAGGTTGTCGCCGCCGCCCAGCACGTTGAGCATGAACACCATCAGCCCGCCCGCGAGCAGCCCGGAGCAGAACCCCCCGACCGCGTACTTCTGCATCAACTGGTCCACGAACCCGCCTCCCGTCGCGCTCTGCGTCACCGCAGGATAACGCGTGCCGGGCCCCGCGGGTTCTACGCGAGCAGTTGGCGAT
>DATMKC010000260.1:0-6206 GCA_035553555.1 Egibacteraceae bacterium
GCAGCGCCGGCAGGCGCCGTCGCGGCCGGCCGGCCTTGGCGGCCTTCGCGCCCGGCCGGGGCAGCCGCGCGTCCGGCATCCACGAGCGCGTCTCCGGCGTACCCGCCACCACCGTGGTGGCGGGTACGCCGGAGACGCGCTCGTGGATGCCGGACGCGCGGCTGCCCCGGCCGGGCGCGAAGGCCGCCAAGGCCGGCCGGCCGCGACGGCGCCTGCCGGCGCTGCTCGCCGCCGTGCTGGCCGTGGCGCTGGCGGCCACCGGCGTGTGGGCCTTCGTGCTCGCGCCGCCGGTCGAGGTGCCCCAGCTCACGCGCATGACGCTTGACGAGGCCCGCGCGGCGCTCGCCGACCGCGGCGTGGAGCTGGCGCAAGCCGACGCCATCCATTCCCTCGACGTCGCCGAGGGCACCATCGCCGCGCAGGACCCGGCGGCCGGGGCCAACGTGCGCAAGGGCGGCACGGTGACCGTCGCGCTGTCGCTGGGACCGCGCGTCGTCACGATGCCGCGCGTGCTGGGCCTGACCCGCGCGGAGGCCGAGGCCGAGCTCGACGGGCACCACTTCGCCCTCCGTGTCGACGAGGGCTGGCACGACTCCGCGCCCGCGGGCACCGTCGCCGCGCAGATCCCGGAGCCCGGCGCCGACATCGCCGAGGGCGCCGACGTGGTGCTGTACGTGTCCAAGGGCGTGGAGCAGGTCACCGTGCCCGACGTCGGCGACCTGGACCGTGACGCGGCCGTGGCCGCGCTGAAGGACGCCAAGCTGACCCCGCAGGTCGTCGAGGTGTACAGCGACGACGTGCCGGAGGCGGGCGCCGTGATCGGCCAGTCCGTGGAGGCCGGCAGCGTGGTCGACAAGGGCACGGTGGTCGAGGTCACCGTCTCCAAGGGCCCGCTCACCGTGAAGGTGCCCAACGTGGAGGGCAAGGCCATCGACGAGGGCCGGCGCATCCTGGAAGGCCTCGGCCTTCGGGTCACCGTGATCGAGGAGCCGCGCCCCCAGGTCGGCCCGTTCAAGCGCGGCCAGTACGGGCGCGTGGAGGCGCAGGACCCCCAGCCCGGCAAGAAGGTCAAGCGGGGCGACACCGTGCGCCTGTACACGTTCAGCAAGGCCGCGGACGAACGCGACGACGACTAGGACAGCGCGTGACCGCGGTGAGGCACCTGCGCCGCTACGCCTGGGAGGCGGCGCTCATCGGCGTCACCCTCGTGTGGGGATCGACCTTCGTGGTCGTGAAGCAGGGCGTGGACAGCGTGCCCGTGTACTCCTTCAACGCCATCCGCTTCGCGCTGGCCGCGGTGGTGCTCGCCGCGTGCTGCGCGCCGGGCCTGCGCCGCCTCGGGCGCGACGGCCTGCGCCACGGGGCGGTGCTCGGGGTGTTCCTGTTCGCCGGCTACGCGTTCCAGACCGTGGGCCTGCGCCACACCGACGCGAGCCGCGCCGGCTTCATCACCGGCATGTTCGTGGTGTTCACGCCGCTGCTGGCCGCCCTGGTGCTGCGCCGGCGCCCCTCGGCGTCCGCGTGGGCCGGCGTCGCGCTGGCGACGCTCGGCCTGGCCCTGCTGAGCCTGAGGGGCTCGCTGCTGCCGGCCTTCGGCGACGTGCTGGTGCTCGGGTGCGCGCTGGCGTTCGCCGCGCACATCGTGGGACTGGGCGCGTGGTCGAACCGGCACGCGGCCCTGCCGCTGACCGCCGTGCAGCTCGGCGTGGCGGCCGCGCTGCACACGGCGGTGGCGCTGGTCGCGGAGGTGCCGCGGGCGAGCTACCACTGGGACGGGCGGGTGGTGGTCGCGCTGGGGCTCACCGCCGTGCTCGCCAGCGCCGCGGGCTTCTGGGTGCAGACCGCCGCCCAGCGCGTCATCCCGCCCACCCGCACCGCCATCATCCTCACCATGGAGCCCGTGTTCGCCGGGCTGTTCGGCTACGTGCTGCTGGGCGAGCGGCTGGCGCTGCGCGGCTGGGCGGGCGCGCTGCTGATCCTGGCAGGCATGCTGACCGCCGAGCTCGGCGCCGCCCGGGAGCCCGACCTGGACGAGGAGCAGCGGGACGCCGCGAGCCGTCAGCCGGCCGGGATGCCGTAGACCTCCAGCTCCGACAGCGCCGTGTTCGCGTCCGGCGCGGCGCCGTGCACGCTCAGGATCGTCAGGCGCAGCCGGTCGGCCCGCACCGTGCGCGGCAGCTCCACCACCTGCTGGCCCTGCGTGTCCAGCAGCTCCACCACGAAGCGCTCCCCCGCGGTGTCGATGCGCAGCTCCCGCACGCGGTTGCGCGCCAGGAAGCGGTCGCCGCGCTGGTCGCCGTTCCAGATCGCCAGGCGGTGCACGCGCGCGCGGCGGGCCAGCGTGAGCTCCACCCACTGGCCGACGCCAGGCCCGGCGCCATCCTCCGCCCAGGCGGTGCCGGCATCCCCGTCCAGCAGGCGCTGCGGCGGCTCCCCGGCCTGCGCCGACGACGCGCGCACGCGCTCCACCGCCAGCGCGGCCAGCGGCCCGGCCTCGGGCGCCTCAGGCGTGAACGGGCCGATGCCGCGCGCCACCAGGAGCGTCACGGTGGCGCCGGCCAGCACCAGGGCGGCCAGGCCCAGCACCAGCAGCAGGAAGCGCGACGGCTTCGGCACCGGGGGCTCGACCCGCACGGCGGGGCCGAAGCCCTGCGCGCGCGGCGGTGGCGGGACGGCGTCGGCGGCGTCCCCGCTCAGCGGCGCGCGGCAGCGGCCGCAGACCTGCCGGCTCTTGGCGTTGCGCGCGCCGCAGGCCCGGCAGGCCACGATCTCCGGCGGCGCCTCGGCCGCCGCGCGGTGGCGGGGGCTGACGACCGCGGGCCCCGGCGGCCGCAGGTCGTAGCCGCAGGAGGTGCAGAAACTGCCCTCCTGTCCCGCGACGTCGCAGCGCGGGCACGCCGGGGCCACCGCGGGCCCTAGGACTCGTCGTCGAGGCGGAAGCCCACCTTCATGCCCACCTGGAAGTGCGCGACGTGACCGTCCTCGATGTGGCCGCGGATCTCGGTCACCTCGAACCAGTCCAGGTTGCGCAGCGTCCGCGCGGCGCGTTCGACGCCGTTGCGGATCGCCTGCTGGACGCTGTCGGTCGACGTCCCGACGATCTCCGTCACCTTGTAGGTGTTGTCGGCCATGAGCGGACCTTTCCTGTTCAGGCGGTCTCCTGGTAGGAGTACCGCTCCTCGTTCCACGGGTCGGCCTGGTTGTGGTACCCCCGCTCCTCCCAGAAGCCGCGGCGGTCGCGCGTCATGAGCTCCAGGCCCTTCACCCACTTCGCGCTCTTCCAGGCGTAGCGCTTGGGCACCACCAGGCGCAGCGGCGCGCCGTGCTCCGGCGTGAGCGGCTCGCCGTTGCGCGCCCAGGCGAACAGCACGTCGTCGTCCAGCAGCGCCTCCAGCGGCAGGTTGGCCGAGTACCCGTCGTGGGACCACACCATGGCGTGGGAGACCTCGGGATCCGGCGTCACCAGCTCGTAGACGGTGCGGAAGGCCACGCCCTCCCAGTCGTTGTCGAACACGCTGAACTTGGTGACGCAGTGGAAGTCGGCGCGCACGCCGGCGCGCGGCAGCGCCTTGAACTCGTCCAAGGTGAGCTCGCGCTCGCGCTCGACCGCGCCGAAGATGCGGAAGCGCCAGGTGGCCAGGTCCACGCGCGGCACGGCGCCGAAGTGCAGGACCGGCCAGCCGCGCGCCTCGTACTGTCCGGGGGGCAGCCGGTCGGCGTTCGCGCTCATGCGGCGGAGCCTACCCAAGGCCCGGCCCCGGCAGCGTGGCGCGCAGCGCGTCGGCGGCCCGCTCGCAGTCGGAGCGGCTGACGTCGCGGTGCGTGACCAGGCGGACCGTGCGCGGGTCCATCGGGCCGGCCAGCACACCGCGCTCGGCCAGCGCCGCGATGACCGCCGGAGCGTCCACGCCCTCGATGCTGACGATGTTGGTCTGCACGCGCGCCGGGTCGATGCCGTCCGGGTGCACGTCAGCGGCGGCCCGCGCCAGGACCTGCGCGTTCTCGTGGTCCTCGTGCAGCCGGTCGACGTCGCGCAGCGCGACCAGGCCCGCCGCCGCGATCACCCCGGCCTGGCGCATGCCGCCGCCGTAGCGCTGGCGCCACAGCCGGGCCTGCTCGATGTGGGCGGCGTCGCCCACCATGAGCGAGCCGACCGGCGCGCCCAGGCCCTTGGACAGGCAGAACATCAGGCCGTCCACCTCGGCGGCGAACTCGGCGGCCGGGGTGGCGGTGGCGGCGGCGGCGTTGAACACGCGGGCGCCGTCCATGTAGAGCGCGACGCCGGCCTCGGCGGTCAGCTTCCGCAGCCCGCGCAGCTCGTCCAGCGTGTAGCAGGTCCCGCCGCCGCGGTTGTGCGTCTGCTCCACCCACACCAGGGTGGTGGGCGTGAGCGGGAACACGTCCGGCTTGAGGGCGGCCTGCACCTGGTCGGCGGCCAGGATGCCGCGGCGCTGAGGGTCGGCGGCCGACAGGGTGCGGAACTGCACCCCGGCCAGGATCGCGCCCGCGCCGGCCTCGTAGTTGACGAGGTGGCTGTCGCCCTCGACCACCACTTCGGTGCCGGGGCGGGCGAGCAGGCGCAGCCAGATCTGGTTGCACATCACGCCCGTGGGGCAGTACAGCGCGGCCTCGCGGCCGAGCAGGGCGGCGGCCTGCTCCTCCAGGCGGCGGACCGTGGGGTCCTCGCGGTAGACCTCGTCGCCCACCTCGGCCTCGGCCATGGCCCGTCGCATCTGTGGCGTGGGCTTCGTCACGGTGTCGCTGCGCAGATCGATCATGCCGCCGATCCTGCCACGACCGCGCTCCCCTGACGCCTCCCCGCGTCGTACGTTGACACGCGGACGCCTGGGAGGGACATGCCATGTGGGCAAGACGGCGCGCGAGGCCGCCATCGGCGGCGATGCTGACCAGGGACGGGCGGGGTGCGCCCGTCCACGCCGAACTGGTGGAGGACGTCACGCTGGTGCGCGACCTGACGCCGGCGCGGTGGGTGGAGGAGTCGATGGTGCCGTGGCCCCCGCGCGAGGCGGGCCTGGCGGCGCCGGTGGGCAGCGTGGTCCCCGCGTGCTTCGCCGCGTACCTGCGCGTCCACCACCGCGGCGGCGCGGACGGGCTGGCACCCGACCAGGCGGGGGCCCTGCTGGAGGTGCTGCTGCGGCACACCGCGACGGGCGACGCCGGCTGGATCTGCGTGTGGGAGGGCTGGGGCGGCTCGCCGCCCGAATTCGACGCGGCGCCCAAGGTCTCCACGCCCGCGCGGGCCCACGTCCTGTTGCGCGGCAGCCTGCGCCTTGTCGAGACGCGGCTGATGCGCGACCCCTTCGGGCGGCACTCGTTCGACCCGAGCTTGTTCTGGCCGGACGACCGGGCCTGGTGCGTCGCCTCGGACACGGACCTGGCGTGGTCGTACGTCGGCGGGTCCGCCGACTGCATCGCGGCTCTTGCCGCGGTCTTTCCCGACGCGGTGACGGTGCGCCCCGAGGACCCCGTCGTCTGACGGTGCGCTCGTGTCCGGCCGGCCGTTTCGTCGCCAAGGCATCTTTCCCACAGATTCAATTTCGTGGGTTGACCTGTCGCAGTCGCGTTGTATGGTATCGAACATGTGTTCGAGTGCGGGGTTCGAGATCGACGCGGCGCTGGCCACCGCGGACCTTCACGGTCTGCTGGACGTGGCCGAGCGCGTGTTGCGTCGCGCGAAGGCGCTGCCGCTGGGCGGCGCGGTCGACGATGTGGCGTTGACCCAGGCCGTGCAGCGCCTGGAGGCGCTCAGCCGCGTCGCGGAGTCGCACAAGTGCGCGGTCGTGGGCGAGATCGAGCAGCGCCACGCCGCCCGCGGCCAGTCCGCCGGGTCGACCGAGGACCTGTTGACGCGCGTGCTGCACCTGACACCGGGTGAGGCGAGGGCGCGCACGGAGCTGGCGGCGGGGCTGAAGCTGTTGCCGGACACGGCGGCGGCGTTCGCCGACGGCCGCATGGGCGTGAGCCAGGCCGCCGTGGCGGTGCGCAAAGCCGCCGAAGTGGCCGGCCGTGACGACGCCGAGGTGCTGCTCGCCACCATTGACCGGACCGCGTCGACGGTCGGCCAGACCGTGAACCGCACCCGCCTGGCCCGCGAGATCGACACCGCGGTCGCCAAAACCGGTGTGGATGTGTTGGCGGAGCGGGAACGCCGCGCGTTTCAGGACCGCAAGCTCCAATGGTCCGTG
>DATMKC010000261.1:0-4827 GCA_035553555.1 Egibacteraceae bacterium
CCCGTGCGCCGCTTCGACGTCGCCGCCGTGGAGGTCCCCGCGCCGATGCTCGGACGGCGCAGCGGCCGGGTGTTCGCGACCGCAGACGCGGCGGACGAGGTCGCCGCCGGGTCACGGGAGCCTGAGCCGCTGGTGCTGCGCGTCACCGTCGGCGACTGCGTCGAAGTGGCGCTGGAGAACCGGCTGCCGGACGCGCGGGCGAGTTTCCGCACGGACCTGCTCGCCGCCGACCCGGCCGTCTCCGCGGGCGTGGCGGCGGGCCGGATGCCGGACCAGTCGGTGCCGCCGGGGGCCGTGCGCACCTACCGCTTCCACGCCTCGCCGGAGGTGGGGGAGACCGTCGCCGTGGTGCGCGACGGCGCCGACGTGCTCGGCAACGTCTCCCGCGGCATGTACGGGGCGATCGTCGTCGCGCCGGCCGGCTCGACGTTCCACGACCCGGTGGACGGCCGGGAGCTTGGGGCGCGCTCGTCCTGGCGGGCGGACGTCCGCCCGCCGGACGCCGCCCCGTACCGCGACGCCGTGCTGGTGCTGCACGACGAGGACGAGGCCATCGGCAGCCACCGCATGCCGTACACCGAGGACGTCGACGGTGCGGTGGCGGTGAACTACCGCAGCGAGCCGTTACGCGGACGGTCCATCGCCGCGGCGGTCGGGGACGGGCCCGCCACGCCGGTGATCGACGCCGTGGCGGGCGACGAGGTCGTGCTGCACGTCGTCGCGCCGTGGAGCCAGCAGGTGCAGGTCTTCTCCGTGGAAGGACACCGCTGGGTGGAGGAGCCGTCGCCCGCGGGCGAGCCGGTGCCCGCCGACGCGCCCCGGCTGTCGTCCCGCCGCGTGGGCGGCCTGCAGGCGCTGACGCTCCGGCTCGAGCACGGCGCCGGCGGGCTCGAGCGGCTGCCGGGCGACTACCTCTACGGCAACCACCGGGTGCCCTACCAGGAGGCCGGGGCATGGGGAGTGCTGCGCGTGCACCCGCGCGCCGGTGACGGTCTGCGTTCGCTCAAGGCTGGGCGGGGAGCGCTGGCGACCGCCGCGCTCGGCGCCGTCGCGCTGTTGCCTGTCGCGCTGTGGTGGCGCCGCCGCCGGAGAGCTGCTTCGGCCGCGGCATCCTGACCGCCGAGCGCGAGCGGTAGCGCCGGCGCGTCCCCGGAACTGCCGCTGAACGGCACAGGGCGACGCCTGCCGCCTCAACCCGAACCCCCGACGTGTCGCCATCACTCGGGGATAGGACAACCTAGTCGTCGGGGCGCACCCACGGCGGGCGCGGGGCCTCGATGCGCGCGAGCTTCGACGGCACGTCGCCGAAGCGGTCCGTGCGGTCGCGCCACTCGCGCCACGCCACGGTGATCTCGTCCTTGTCGCGCGCGACGAAGTTCCACCACATCTGCACCGGCTCGCCCAGCGGCTCGCCGCCCAGCACCAGCAGGCGGCTGCGCGCCAGCTCGGTCTCCAGCGGCAGCTCGTCCAGGCCGGCCGGCACCAGGCCCACCCAGCCGGGCTCCACCACCTCCGGCCCCACGCGCACGCGTCCGTCCAGCGGCACCACCGCGTACTCGAAGCCGGTCTCGGCGGGCAGCACCGTCACGCCGCGCCCCACCGCCAGGTCCAGTCCCAGCACGCGCGTGTCGGTGACGGCGGGGGAGGCCGCGCCGTCCAGCTCGCCGGCGAACAGCAGGCCCTCGCCGTCGCCGAACGCGACCCGCGGCAGGTCGGCGTGATGGGCGAAGCGCGACGCCCCGTGGCGTGTCGCCTCGGGCTGCGCCAGCCACATCTGCACGCCGCGGAAGGGCGGCTTGGCGGCCAGCTCGGCGTGCGCGATGCCGTGCCCGGCCGTCATCAGGTTGAGCTGGCCGGGCCGGATCACCTGCTGGGTGCCCAGCGAGTCGGAGTGCAGCGCCTCGCCCTCCAGCAGCCACGTGACCGTGGCCAGGCCGATGTGCGGGTGCGGGCCCACCTCCATGGGGTCGGGCCGCTCGGCGTCCGCGGGGCCCGCAAGGTCGACGAAGCACCACGACCCCACGGTGCGCCGGCTCTTGGTCGGCAGCACCCGCGTCACCGGCAGGCCGCCGACCTCGGTGTGGCGGCCCTCGCGCGTCTCCACGCCGTGCAGCGGCTCGTCGTGGCACTCACGGTCCTTGGGCTGCACCGGTCCGCTCATGGGCGTCTCCTCGAAAAAAGTTCCAGAAACGTTCGGCGTCACACGGGCCGTCACACGCCTGGGGCCCATCGTCTCCCTCAGCACACCACCACACCAGGGCCAAAACAGGAGAAAACGCCGATGCGCACGATGACGGGGACCGCCGAGCAGACCATCGAACTGGGAGAGCCGGCCCAGGCCGCAGAGCTCGCCCGCGAGCTGCTGACCGCCCAGGCCGACGCCGGGGCCCTGGTGGCCGAGCTGATGGAGCGCCCGGACGCCTGGCTGCGGGCCGAGCCCCTCGTCGCGGCCGTCGCCGCGACCGCACGCCGGGTCGCCGGCGAGGTCGCCGAGGATCGCGGTGACGCGGGCGGCGCGCTGTGTGTGCACGGCCCCGTGCCCGCGGTGGTGTGGGCCCGCGAGGTCGGCGCCACCCAGCGGCTGCTGCGCGCGGCGCTGCGCCGCGTGACCGACCACGGGCAGGCCGACCGGGCCACCACCGTGGCGCTCGGCGCCGCCGCCCGCGAGATGCGCGCGCACGTGCGGGCGCTGGCGGGCGTGAACTGGGCGGTGGTCTAGGTGCCCGGCGCGGTCCCACGCGCCGGCGCCCCGTCGGTCACACTGGGCCAAGGCGGAGGGGAAGGACGGCCGATGGCGCTGTCGATCGACGTGCTGGGTGTGCCGGCGCTGGAGCGGGATGGCGAGCCGGCCGCCGTGCGCGGCCACAAGGTGTGGGGGCTGCTCGCCTACCTGCTGCTCACCGACGCCCCGCCCAGCCGCCACCAGCTCGCGGGGCTGCTGTTCGGCGAGGCCGACGACCCCGTGGGCGCGCTGCGCTGGAACCTGTCGCAGCTGCGGCAGGCGCTGGGCCCGGGCGTCGAGCTGGGCGGCGACCCCGTCACGCTGACGCTGCCGGCGGACACGACCGTGGACGCGCACGTCCTGACGCGCGGCGGCTGGGTGGAGGCGCTGGACCTGCCCGGCCTCGGCCAGGATCTGCTGGAGGGCCTCGGTTTCGCCGCGGCGCCCGGCTTCGAGCTGTGGCTGGCGTCGGAGCGCCGCCGCCTGAACGGTGCGGCGGCCGCCGTGCTGCACGAGGCCGCGCTCAACCGCCTGGCCCGCAGCGAGGCGGCGGAGGCGGCCGGCTACGCCGCGCGGCTGGTCGCCCTGGACCAGTTCGACGAAAACGCCCACGTGGTGCTGGTGCGCTGCCTGCGGGCCGCCGGTGACTTTGCCGGGGCCGAGCGGCAGGTGGACGCCTGCACGGAGCTGTTCACCCGGGAGCTCGGTGTGGCGCCCAGCTCCGCGCTGCGCGACGCGGCGGCAGCGGCGGCGTCGGGCGAGCCGGGCACGGTCGGGCGCGCCGCGGTGCTGGCGCACCTGGACGCCGGCGAGGCCGCGATCCGCGCGGGCGCGCTGGACGCGGGGCTCGCCGCGCTGCGCCGCGCCGTCGTCGGCGCCCGCGCCGCCGACGAGCCAGACCTGCTCGCGCGCGTCCTGGTGGCGCTGGGCGGCGCGCTGGTGCACGCCGCCCGCGGCAGCGACGTGGACGGCGCGGCCGCCCTGCACGAGGCCGTCGCGCTGGCCGCCAAGTCCGGCGAGCGCAGCCTCGCCGCGACCGCGCAGCGCGAGCTCGGTTACATCGACTTCCTGCGCGGCCGCTACGACCGCGCCCGCGAGTCGCTGCGCGCGGCGGCGGAACTGGCCGAGGGCGACGACGTGGCGCTCGGCTGGGTGGAGGTCATCGCGGGCGCGGCCCACAGCGACGCCGGCGAGTACGGGCGCGCGGAGGAGCTGCTGCGCCGCGGCATCGAGCGCACCGGCACGGCGGGCGACCGGCGCGGCGCGGCGTACGGCAGCGCCTTCCTGGGGCGCCTGCATCTGCTGCGCGGCGAGACCGGCGAGGCGCGCCACACGCTGAACGACGCGCTCGACGTCGCGCGCGACGACGCGTGGGCCGCGTTCCTGCCGTGGCCGGAGGCGCTGCTGGCAGAGGTCCACCTGGGCGGGGACGAGCTCGACGCCGCGCAGGCGGCGCTGGAGCACGCGCTGGTGCTGGGCGAGCAGCTTGGCGACCCGTGCTGGGTGAGCCTGAGCACGCGCGGCCTCGGCCTGCTGGCGGCGCGGCGCGGCGAGCACGGCGACGCCATCGCGCTGCTGGACGAGGCGCCCCGGGCCTGCCGCCGCCTGCCCGACGCCTATCTGTGGGTGGAGGCTTACGCGCTGGACGCGCTGTGCGGGCTGGCCGTGGAGCAGGCGCCGCAGTCGGCGCGGCGCTGGGTCGCGCAGATGGAAGAACTGGTGAGCCGGACCGGCATGCGCGAGCTGCAGGTGCGCAGCGCGCTGCACCGGGCGCGGCTGGGCGAGCCCGGCGCCGGTGAGTTGGCCGCCGCGCTGGCCGCCCCCGTCGACAACCCGCTGCTGCACGAGTCGGTCGCCGCGCTGCGAGCCTGACCCCGCCGCTCCGGGACCACTTGTGGCCGATAGCGGACCCAACTCGTCCCGGAACCGGGGGGGCTCAGTCGCCCGCGACGAAGAACAGCCAGCGCCCGTCGGCGCCGATGCCGGCCAGGAAACGCATGGGCTCGCGGCCGTCGGACTCCTGGCGGCGCCAGTAGGCGATCGGGTCGTCCTGCTCGCCGAAGGAGTAGGTGAAGCCCTCGCCCGGCGAGCTCGTTCAGGCGGTC
>DATMKC010000262.1:0-6362 GCA_035553555.1 Egibacteraceae bacterium
ACCTCGCCGATCCCTCGTCCGTGGCCGAGAGCTGGCAGGAGTTCTTCTCCGACTACACCCCCAGCTGGGAGGCCGGCGGCACGCGCGGGATCACGCCGTCGCAGGCCGCGACCGCCGCGCCGGCACGCCCCGCGGCGGCGCAGCCGGCGCAGGCGCCGGCCAAGGCTCCCGCCGCCAAGGCCGCGGCGCCGGAGGGCAACGGCCAGGCGCCCGACGGCGCCACGCAGATCCGCGGCGTCGCCGCCACCATCGCCCAGAACATGCAGGAGTCGCTCGCGGTGCCCACCGCGACGTCCATCCGCGTGGTGCCGGCCAAGCTGCTCGAGGTCAACCGCACCATCGTCAACAACCAGCTGCGGCGCACGCGCGGCGGCAAGGTCAGCTTCACGCACCTGATCGGCTGGGCCGTGGTGAAGGCCATGGCGGAGATGCGCGTCATGACCTCCAGCTACCACGAGGCAGACGGCAAGGCGTACGTGCACCGGCCCGAGCACTTCAACCTGGGCCTGGCCGTGGACGTGGAGCGCAAGGACGGCGGCCGGACGCTGCTGGTGCCCAACATCAAGCAGGCCGACGCGCTGGACTTCGCCGGGTTCTTCCGCGCCTACGAGGACGTCATCCGCAAGATCAAGGCGAACGAGCTGAGCCCGGAGCTCTTCGCCGACACCACCGCCACGCTGACCAACCCCGGCACGGTGGGCACCGTGGGCTCGGTGCCGCGGCTCATGCCGGGCCAGTCCGTCATCGTCGGCGTGGGCGCGATCGACTACCCCGCGGAGTACCAGGCCGCCGACCCGCGCACGCTGGCGGAGATCGGCGTCGGCAAGGTCATCACGCTCACGTCGACGTACGACCATCGCGTGATCCAGGGCGCGGAGAGCGGGCTGTTCCTCCAGCGCATCCACGAGCTGCTGCTGGGCCAGCACGACTTCTACGACGAGATCTTCGCCTCGCTGAGCATCCCGTACGAGCCGGTGCGCTGGCGTGCGGACGACCACTCGCGCATCGCGGCCAGCGCCACGGACAACCGCTACGACAAGCAGGTCGCCGTCCAGCAGGTCATCAACATGTACCGGGTGCGCGGGCACCTGATCGCCAACCTCAACCCGCTGCAGCACACGTTCCAGCGCGTGCACAGCGAGCTGGACCCGGCGACGTACGGCCTGACCATCTGGGACCTGGACCGCGAGTTCGCCACCGGCGGGCTCGCTGGCCGCGACCGCATGCAGCTGTCCAGGATCCTCGGCCTGCTGCGCGACGCGTACTGCCGCACCATCGGTGTGGAGTACATGCACATGCAGGAGCCGGAGCAGAAGGCGTGGATCCAGGAGCAGGTGGAGGGCGTCACCTACACCTTCACGCCGGAGGAACAGCGGCGGATCCTGGAGAAGCTGAACGCCGCCGAGGCGTTCGAGAAGTTCCTGCACACCAAGTACATCGGGCACAAGCGCTTCAGCCTCGAAGGCGCCGAGAGCCTGATCGCGATGCTGGACGCGGTCCTCAACGAGGCGGCGGACAACGGCGTCGAGGAAGCCGTCATGGGCATGGCCCACCGCGGGCGCCTGAACGTCCTGACCAACGTGATGGGCAAGGACTACAACAAGATCTTCCGCGAGTTCGAGGGCGACCTGGACCCGGAGAGCGTCCAGGGCTCCGGCGACGTGAAGTACCACCTGGGCCAGTACGGCAAGCACACCTCCCCGGCCGGCAACACCATCGGCGTGACGCTGTCGTCCAACCCCAGCCACCTCGAGGCGGTCGACCCCGTGGTCGAGGGCATGGTGCGCGCCAAGATCGACCAGATGCCGGGCGCGACCGCCGGTCCCGGCGCACCCGTGCTGCCGGTGCTGGTGCACGGCGACGCCGCGTTCGCCGGCCAAGGCGTGGTCGCCGAGACCCTGGCGATGAGCCAGCTGCGCGGCTACCGCACCGGCGGCACCGTGCACGTGGTGGTCAACAACCAGGTCGGTTTCACCACCTCCCCCATGTCGGCGCGCTCCTCCACCTACGCCACCGACGTGGCCAAGATGGTCCAGGCGCCGATCTTCCACGTCAACGGCGACGACCCCGAGGCGTGCGTGCGGGTCATGCGCCTGGCGTTCGCCTTCCGCCAGGCGTTCGGCAAGGACGTCGTGGTCGACCTGATCTGCTACCGCCGCTGGGGCCACAACGAGGGCGACGACCCGAGCTACACCCAGCCGCTCATGTACAAGGCCATCGAGGCGCGCCGCAGCGTGCGCAAGCTGTACACCGAGGAGCTGGTCAACCGCGGCGACCTCACGCTGGAGGAGGCCGAGCAGGCGCTCGACGACTTCCGCCAGCGGCTGGAGAACGCGCTGAAGCAGACGCGCGAGTCCTCGCCGCCGGACGCCGCCGCCGTGGACCTGGGCACCGTGCCCAGCGGCGGGGTGGCGCCGCGCGTCGAGACCGGCGTGGAGCGCAGCGTGCTCGACCGCGTCGCGGAGGCCGTGACCTCCTGGCCTGAGAGCTTCAACCCGCACCCGAAACTGGCCAAGCAGCTGGAGAAGCGCCGCTCGATGCTGGACCAGGACGCCGCCGACTGGGCGATGGGCGAGGCGCTCGCGTTCGGCTCGCTGCTGCTGGAGGGCCACCCCATCCGGCTGGCCGGCCAGGACAGCCGGCGCGGCACGTTCAGCCAGCGCCACAGCGCGCTGATCGACTACGAGACCGCCGCGGAGCACATCCCGCTGGCGAACCTGTCGGAGGGCCAGGCGCCGTTCATGACCTACGACTCGCTGCTCAGCGAGTTCGCCGCCATGGGCTTCGAGTACGGCTACTCGGTGGCCCGCCCCGACGCGCTGGTGCTGTGGGAGGCGCAGTTCGGCGACTTCGTCAACGGCGCCCAGGTCATCATCGACCAGTTCCTGGTGGCCGCCGAGGACAAGTGGGGGCAGCGCTCCGGCCTGGTGCTGCTGCTGCCGCACGGCTACGAGGGCCAGGGCCCGGAGCACAGCTCGGCGCGCATCGAGCGCTTCCTGACGCTGTCGGCCGAGGGCAACCTGCAGGCGGTGCAGCCCACGACGTCCGCGCAGTACTTCCACGTGCTGCGCCGCCAGATGGTCGCCGACGTGCGCAAGCCGCTGGTCGTGTTCACGCCGAAGGCGCTGCTGCGGGCCAAGCCCGCCGCCAGCGCCGCGGCGGAGTTCGCCTCCGGCAGCTTCCGGGAGGTACTCCCGCTGGACACCGGCGTGGCCGCGCAGGACGTGCGCCGCGTGCTGCTGTGCAGCGGCAAGGTTGCCTACGACCTGGCCGCCGCCCGCGAGGAGCGCCAGGCCCCGGCGGCCATCGTGCGCGTGGAGCAGCTGTACCCGTGGCCCGAGCAGCAGATCGCCGACGCGGTCGCGGCGTTCCCCAACGTGAAGGACGTGTACTGGGTGCAGGACGAGCCGGAGAACATGGGGCCGTGGCCGTTCGCGCACGGCAGGCTGCACTCGATCCTGGGCAAGCAGCTGCCGCTGCGCCACGCCAGCCGGCACGAGAGCGCCAGCCCGGCCACCGGCTCCGCGGCGATGCACGAGGCCGAGCAGCGCCAGCTCATGGAGGACGCGTTCTCCGGCCTTTAGGCTCGCGGCGATGACTGACGCCGACCGCGACCTCGGGCAGGACCTGTGCCGCTTCGTCGACGCCGGGCCCTCGCCGTACCACGCGGTCGCGGAGATGGCGCGCCGCCTGGAGGCCGCCGGCTTCTCGGAGCTGGACGAGCGCGAGCACTGGGCCCTCGCGCCGGGTGACCGGCGCTTCGTGGTCCGCGACGGGGGCTCCGTCGCCGCGTTCGTCGTGGGCTCCGCCGCCCCCAGCGACGCCGGCTTCCGCATGGTCGGCGCGCACACCGACTCGCCCACCTTCGCCGTCCGGCCGCTGCCGGACGTGCGGCGCGGCGGCTTCGCGCTGGTCGGCGTGGAGCCGTACGGCGGCGTCCTGGCGCACACCTGGTTCGACCGGGACCTCACCGTCGCCGGGCGGCTGGCCGTGCGCACCGCCTCGGGCATCACCACCGCGCTCGTGCGCCTGCCGGGCGCGCCGCTGCGCATCCCGAACCTGGCGATCCACCTGTTCCGGGAGCTGCGCGAGGAGGGCTTCAAGCCGGACCCGCAGCAGCACGCGGTCCCGGTGTGGGGCTTCGACAGCACCGGTGCGCTGCTGGACGCGCTGGCCGGCCACGCCGGCGTGGATCCCGGCGACGTGCTGGGCCACGACCTGGTGCTGGCCGACACGCAGCCGGCCGCGCTCGGCGGCGCCGACGACGCGTTCGTGCTGGCGCCGCGGCTGGACAACCTCGCCTCCTGCCACGCCGCGCTGCACGCGCTGACGGCGGCCGGGCCGGGGCGGGCCACGGCCGTGCTGGTGGCCAACAACCACGAGGAGATCGGCTCGGCGAGCGCCGAGGGCGCGCAGGGCAGCTTCCTGGAGGACGTGCTGCGCCGCGTGGTCAGCGCCACCGAGGGCGACGACGGGCAGCGCTTCGCGATGGCCTGCGCGCGCTCGCGCCTGGTGTCCAGCGACATGGCGCACGCCGTGCACCCCAACTACAGCGACCGGCACGAGCCCGGCCACACGCCGCGCCTGGGTGGCGGGCCGGTGCTCAAGAGCAACGCGAACCAGTCCTACGCCACCGACGCGGTCGGCACGGCCCACTTCCGCGCCGCGTGCGCCGAGGCGGGGGTGGCGGTGCAGCACTTCGCCACGCGCGCCGACCTGCCGTGCGGCTCGACCATCGGCCCGCTCACCGCGACCCGGCTGGGGGTCGCCACCGTCGACGTGGGCAACCCCTTGCTGTCCATGCACTCCGTCCGGGAGCAGGCGGCCGCCGCCGACATCGCGCCGATGGCCGCCGCGCTGCGCGCCCACCTGAGCGCCGATGAGTGAGCCCTCCGGCGCCGGCCGGCCGCTGACCCAGCGGCCGTTCGTCCGCGTCGGCACGTACGCGTGGGCCTTCGTCGGCATGGTCGTGGTCCTGGTGGTGCTCGGCGTGGTCCTGGCCGAACTCACGGTGGTGTGGGTGCCGCTGCTGCTGGCGCTGTTCCCCGCGGCCCTGCTGGCGCCGGTGAACCAGCGGCTGCGCCGCGTGGTGCCCCGCTGGGCGGCGGCGCTCGTCACGCTGCTCGGGTTCCTGGGCCTGCTGATCCTGGTGGTGTGGGGGCTGGTGCCCGTGGTCGCCGGGGAACTTCCGGCGCTGGGCGAGTCGCTGCGGCAGGCCGTGGACGGGCTGCGCGACTTCGCCGAGCGGTCCGGCGTGAACGTCTCGCCCGAGCGCATCGACGCGGTGATCGAGCAGACGCGCGACCGGGCGCTGTCGACGCTGCGGGGCAGCGCCACGGAGATCCTCACCGCCGTCGCCGAGGGCGTCACCGGCCTGCTGCTGGCGGTGCTGGCGCTGTTCTTCTACCTGAAGGACGGCGAGCGCATCGGCGCCTGGCTGCGCAGCCTTTTCCCCGAGCGCGCGCGCGACGACGCCGAGGCGATCGGCGACAGCACGTGGTGGACGCTGGGCGCCTACTTCCGCGGCCAGCTGTTCATCGCCTTCGTCGACGCGGTGTTCATCGGCATCGGCATCGCGCTGCTCGGCGTGCCGCTGGCCCTGCCGCTGGCGGTGCTGGTGTTCTTCGGCGGCCTGTTCCCCATCGTCGGCGCGTTCCTGTCCGGCGGCGTCGCGGTCCTGGTGGCGCTGGCCGACGGCGGGCCCGTCATCGCGCTGGCGGTGCTGGGCGTGGTGGTGGGCGTGCAGCAGCTGGAGAGCAACATCCTGGAGCCGGTGGTGCTCAGCAGGGCGGTGCACCTGCACCCGCTGGCGGTGATCGTGGCGCTGGCCACCGGCGGCGTGCTGCTCGGGGTGCTGGGCGCGTTCCTGGCTGTCCCGCTGGCGGCCAGCGGGGCGCGCGCCGTCGCCCACCTGCGGGCCCGGACCCCCGGCTGAGCCTCAGTCGAGCAGCATGCGCATGCGGTCGGGGTCCTGGACGTCGATCAGCGGGCCGAGCCACGCGGCCATGCGCCCCGGCTCGGCCACGATCTGCTCAAGCGTCGCCAGCCGGCTGCCCTCCAGGAGCGTGGAGAAGCTCGGGTGCAGCTCCGCGGTGGCGTTGAGCTCCGGGCGCATGTGCGGGTACAGCCGCGCCAGGTGACCCAGCAGAAGGCCGAAGGCGCACGCCCTGGCCGCCTCCGCGTGCGGTGAGGTGCGCCACGTCGCGCTGATGCGGTCGAGCCGCGCGTCGACCTGGTCGGCCACCTGCTGCAGCCACATGGCGGCGTCGTGGCCGAGCCCGGCCCGGCCGATCGCGACACTGTTGGGGTCGTTGCGTGTGGGCATGGGCGGCGGGGGGGTCGTGCCGCCGAAGGACGGCTGC